>JBBQIE010000009.1:0-14699 GCA_038324625.1 Anaerolineae bacterium
GGGCCAGGTCCTTGACCGCGTAGTACACCGGCAGAGGAGTGAAGTCGGGCTCCACGGCCCGGAAGTAGTACATGGGCTGCTCGGTTTCTTGGTCGGTGGCCCGTTTGAAGTACCACAGGTTCACCACCCCCATCCAGGGCCACTCCAGTTGAGCCCTCTGATAGGCCATCCGCACGTACTCCGCCTGCTGCTCCAGGGAGTAGCGCCCAAACATGGGGTAGGCGGGGTGATCCAGGGGGATGGCGTTCCAGTTCATCTCCGAGATCCAGATGGGCTTGTGGGCGTCGCCGTTCTTGACCATGATGTCCCGGATGTAGAGGGGGCGGGAGAAGTTGAGCACCCTCGGACGCATCCTCCGGTCGTAGGGGCCGCTCCAGAGACCGTAGCCCTGCATGCTGAGGACGTCGAAGTAGGGGGCGGCCCCGGCAGCGTACAGGCGCTGGAGGAAGAGGAAGTCGCTCATCCCGTGGGGGTAGAGGTCGTTCTGGATGGTGGCGGCCAGGGCCCCGCAGATGATAACCACCTCCGGATCGGCGGCCTTGGCCCTAGTATAGGCGATACGCAGCAGCTCCGCGTACTCCTCGGGGTTCACCGGGCTTTCGCCCCATTCCGGGTAGATGTTGGGCTCGTTCCAGATCTGGTAGTAGCGGACCCGCCCCCGGTAGCGGCGGACCACCGTCTCCACGAAGTCCCCGAAGTCCTCGTAGTCGTCCGGCGGAGCGAGGGCGCCTCCCTCGTTCCCTGCGGCCCGAGACCAGGCGGGGGGGTTGCTGAGGCGGACGATCAGCTCCAGGCCGTACTGATCGGCCAGGTCCACGATCTGGTCGTACTTCTCCCAGGCGGAGCGATAGGGATCGGTGCGACGATCCTGGAAGTCCCCCTTGGCGTGGATCTCGATGTCCTCCCAGGGGAACTCCTGGCGGACCCAGTGGAAGCCGGCCTCGGCGATCATGGCCAGGGCCCGCTCCCGCTTGGCCGGCTCTACCTCCTGCTCCAGGAAGGTGTTGACGCCATAGGGGTTGACGCCGGCGTACTGGACCGGCGTCAGCGGGGCCGGGTCCGGCTGGGGTCGGGTCAGGTCCGCCACCAGGTGGGCCACTCCCCGGACTTGAGGCAGGAACTCCTCCTCGCCGGTCCAGAACCGGAGGGTGCCCGTCCGAGAGGCCACCAGTACCGCCACGGCCAGCAGCAGGGCGACGGTCGCGGCGGCCCAGACCCATCGCGGGATCGGCCATAGGCGGCGGAGGCAGCCCCTCATCGTTCACCTCGGGCGGGATTGGCGCCCCCGCCTACTAGGGCACCCACCAGGACCAAGACCAACGAGGCGCCGGAAAGCAGGGCGCCGAGGGTGACTGAGAGGGGGACGTATTCTAGGAGCACCTCGTGCCGCCCGGGGGACAGGGGGACGCCGATGAAAGCCTCGTTCGTGGTGACCCAGTTGGTGGGGGCTCCGTCCACCTTGGCCCGCCACCCGGGGTAGGCCACCAGGGATAGGCTCAGGAGGGCGGGGGCGGATACGGTGGTCTCGACCGCGATCCGCTCGGGAGACCAGGCGATGACCTCGACCGTCTCGGGTCGGATCGCCGGCGATGTGGCCACCGGCTCCGACACCACCGCTTGCGTCCGGGGATCGAAAAGGTCAGCCGTCAGAGCATCGAGGGCGGCCTGCCCGGAGGCAGGGATGACATCATGGGCCAGCCTGACCGGAGGTACGGCATCCACCACGTTGTAAAGGGCCGGGTTCCCATTCACTTCGAGGGCGAGGCCGGCGTCCGGCGGCACTGCCTGCGGGAGAAGGATGTACTTGATGGCGAGCAATTGCCGGAGCTTCCACTCCGGCAGGCTCCGCTGCAACCGCAAAATGGATTCCAGGATAAGGGGGGTGTTGCCGGTGGTGTCGGGAAGGTGGTAAAGGATGCCGGCGTTGGGCCCCTCGGGGAGCAAGCCGCTGCCGGCCAGGCGATAGCCCGGCTGGAGGCGCGTTCGGAGCCGGCTCGCCAAGCCGGCGCTGGGGGCCTCCACCGCGGCCGGCGCCGGGCCCAGGTGGTAGGTCCAGTTGACGCTCAGTAGGTTGGCGGCCAGAAGGGCGGCGGCGCCCCCGACCAACCAACTCCGGGGAACCCATCCCCGTCCGTGCCAGAAGACGAACAGAGCCAGCAGTCCCAGGACTAGTATCACCCACACCTGCTGCTTGAGGATGCCGCCGAAGAGGTTCACGCCTGATTCGATCGGTAGCCGGCTGCCGGCGAAGAGGAGGAGACCGAAGCCGGTGGCGATCCCGGTGCCTACGCCCAGCAAGCGCCGGCCGCGACCGAGGAGCCGGTCAACTCGGCTCTTCTCGGGTCCAAGAAGGGCGGCGAAGCCGAAGGCGGCGAGCACGGCGGCGGCGAAGGCGAACCAGAGTATGGCCCGCTCCTGATTTCGGGAGGTGGAGATGCCCGGCAGCAGGACATAAGCTAGGGTGCCGAGGGCGGTGTTGCCGCCGAAGGACAGGACCAGCCCGGCCCCTCCCAGGACCACCCAGAACCCGATCCGAGTCCAGGGCACGGCGGCCATCGCCAGGAGACCCAGGAGCAAGACGACCACCCCGGCGTACTGGGGGCTCCCGCCCAGGTAGCCGGGAAAGAGGAGGGCGGCAATCTCGTGAAGCTCGAAGCCGCCGGCGGAGGCCTCAAACCCCAGCCCGGACCGGGTGGAATGCGCGATGAACTCCAGGGTGGGGAGCAGTTGGACGGAAGCCAGGGTCACTCCCAACCCCAGCCCGGCGAGCAGGGCGATGAGGGGACGCCGGCGAGATCGGGGGCGGGCGAGGCGCCGGGCGGCGTAGGCCAGGACCACGTAGGTCACCAGCATGGCCGTCTGGGGATGGCCGGCGAGGACCATGGCAGCGAAGAGGACGGCGAGGGCGGCGGCGGAACGGGGGAGGGCCCGACCCTCGGCGATGGCGTCTACCGCCAGGAGCAGGAAGGGCAGCCAAGCCACGGTGGAGAGAATGGTGATCTGCTGCACCGGGAAGGAAGTGAGATATCCTCCCAGGGAGAAGGCCAGGGCCCCCACCGCCCCGGCCGGACGGGAACCGGTGAGGCGGGCGGTGAAGCAGTAGGTGCCGAGCGCGGCTAGGGCCAGGTGCAAGAGAACCTGGGCCTGGAGGTCCTGGAGGCGCAGGGCCCCGCCGGTAGCCAGCGACAGCACCAGACTGGGAGGATAGAGGGCGGCAGTCTGAATGTCGGCCAGGGCCGGCTGCCCGGCGAAGACGTAGGGATTCCACAGGGGGAGTTCCCCCCTCGATAGCCTCTCGGCGGCGTAGGCACGGAGGGGCAGATATTGAGAGGAGAGGTCGCCCTCCTGGATGTAGAGGCGGTCGGCGGCCGTTGGGGTCCACAGTCGCCAGAACATCACCAGGGGGACTAGGACCACGGCTAAGGGGAAGGCGGTTCTGGCCTTCATGCCGCCGCTCCCATTCGCGGGCCGGCCCTCACTGGAGGAGTTCGATGGCGGCGTCCTCGGCCTCGTCAACCCCGATACTGTACATGCATTCCAGGGCGCAATCGGCCCGCCTATGAGCCTGGCGGAAGCAGGGACTGCAATGGCGGGGATGCCAGAGAGACCGGTGCCGCACCCCGTAGGGGCCGTACATGGCCGGGTCCGTGGGGCCGAAGAGGGCCAGCACTGGGGTTTTGACGGCGGCCGCCAAGTGCATGACACCGGTATCGTTGCCCACCAGGAGGCGAGAGCGCTGCAACAGGGCCCCACATCCGGTCAGCGAGAGCCGCCCGCACAGGCTGACCGTCTGATCGCCGCCGGTGGCCATCACCGCCTCGGCTAGGGGCCGGTCCGAGCTTCCCCCGATGATCAGGGGCCGATAACCCAGGGCCGCCAGGCGAGCCGCCAATTCCCCGAAGCGCTCCGCCGGCCAGCGTTTGTTGAGCAGCTCGGCGCCGGGATTGACGCCCCCGCCGGGGGCGAGCACCACCCAGGGCTGGTCGGAGTCGGGCAGTAGCCGGGCGACCTCCTGGTGGTCGGCCTCACTGGGGTAGAACTCGGTCAGGGCTCCCTCGGTGGGAATGCCCACCGCCCGGGCTAGGTCCAGGGCCGCCTCCGCCTCCTGTCGGCGAGGGCGCAGAGGGACGCGGGTGGTGAGGGCCACTCCCCGCCCGGCATTGTCCAGGCCGATGCGATGGGGCACCTGAGCCATCCAGGCGGCCAGGGAGAAGAGAGGGGATCGCTCCAGAATGAAGCAGGCGTCCCATTGCCCCCGGCGGAGGCGGCCGATCAGCCGTCCGTAGCCGGTCCAGGAGCCCCTCCGGCCGCCGATGACCGGGCCGGTGTCCACGATCTCACTTAGATGCGGGTTGCCCTCGATCACCGGGCGGGACCAGGGGCCGACGGCGTATCCTATGCGGGCCTCGGGAAAGCGGCGACGGAGGGCGGCAACCAGGGCGGTGGACTGGAGGACGTCGCCGATGCAGCAAGGCCGGAGGATGAGGACGGACTGCCAGGACTCCGGTTCGGGGTCCCGAGAGGGAAAGAGGGGCCGTAGAGAGCGGGAGAGTCGGCCGATGGGGTCGGAGTGAAGTGACAACTGGCGGGCCTCAGTGGCGGTTTCGGGATGAGCGCTGCCGGACCGGGCCCCGGTAGGGTGGGGCGATGATGGGCACGATCAGGCAGCGGGTCTTGTCCATAAGGCGGACCTTCAGGCGGGCATCAATCTGCTCCAGGGTGGAGCTGGTGGTGATGACGGTGGGCAGGTTGGCGTTGAAGCGGTAGCTGAACAACTGGTGCAGCTTCTCCTGGGCCCAGGGAGTGGCACTCTGCACCCCCAGGTCATCGAGAATCAGGAGAGGGGTGCGCCGTACCTGCTGCAGGCGTTTGTCGTAGGACACCGGGGTGTTGGGGTCGTAGGCGGCGCGCAGGAAGTCGAGCAGATCGGGCACTACCACGAAGAGGGCCTGGTAGCCCTGGCCCACCCGGAGGTTGGCGATGGCGGCGGCTAGGTGGGTCTTGCCGCAGTAGTAGGCCCCCAGCAGGAGCAGGGAGCCCCGGGGGTCCTGGGCGTACTCGCGGGTGGCCAGGAAGGCCTGGTGCAGATTGTCCTGCGCCTCCGACTCCAGCTCGCTCTTCCGCAAATCGAAGGTGTCGAAGGTATGCCCGGCATGGAGGGCCAGGGTGCTCAGATCGGTGAGGAAGCCGGAGGAGCCGGAGCCGCGGTAGTCGGGGGCGGTGATGGCCACCCGGCGCACCAGGGACTCGTCGGTGAGGCGGGAGCGCAGTCGCGGATCCAGGTCCTCTAGGGGGACGTTAGTGGTGATGACGGTGGGCAGCCGGTTGTTGTAGCGATGGTTGAGGATCTGGTACAGCTTCTCCAGGGCCCAGGCGGTGGCGTTCTGCGCCCCGAGGTCGTCCAGGACCAGACAGGGGGCGTTGCGGACGTCCTCGAAGAGTTGGTCGTAGGCCACCGGGCTGCGGGGGCCGAAGGTGGCGCGAAGATGGTCCAGTAGGTCGGGGACGATCTGGAACAGAACCGCCTTGCCCCGCCCCACCAGCTCCTGGGTGACGGCGGCGGCCAGGTGGGTCTTGCCGCAGCCGTAGGTGCCGGTGACCAAGAGCCAGCCCTTGGGGTCGAGGGCGAAGGCACGGGCGGCGTCGAAGGCGTTGCGCAGATTGCGTTGGTCGGACTCATTGAGGGCGACCCCGTCGGCGTTGAAGCTGTCGAAGGTGTGCTCGGCCAAGCGACCGAGATTGGAGAGGTGGAGCAACCGCTCCGCTCGCTTCTCGGCGATCGGCCCCTGCTGGCAGGCGCAAGGGAACACCCGACCGAAGTCGGGGTGGCCGACGGGCACGTCGGGAGTGAGGAAACCCAGGCCCCGACAGGTGGGACAGACACCGGACCCGTCAGAGCTGTCGGTACTCCTCATACTCTCCTGAGATGTATCGCTTACGGCTGTCCTCGACATGTGACTCCGGATCGTCCTTCCCCTGACGGCGCCAGCGCTCCAAGATGGCGCGGATATAGCGCCAGTTGCGGACGTTGCTCTCGGCGGCGAGGCGGAAGGCCTCTTCCACCCACGGCTCCGGATAGGCCTGCCGTGCCTCGTCGAGCTCGTCGGCGATGATCGGCTGCAACGGCCCCAGGTTCTGCTCGTAAAGCTCGAAGATGGTCGGCTTGCTGGGAAGCGGGCGGATCTCCTCGCTGGAGTACGCCTCGGGGAGGGCGAGTTCGCCGGCCTCGACCCGGGCCGCCAGCCGGCGCCCGCGTTGGGAGTTCAGCAGGTACCAGCTCTGGACGCCCCTGGGCGTGTGGGCCCGTAACTCTAGGAGAGTGCCACGTTCGACCGCTTTGCGCAATCCGGCCGCCAGGCACTGGCTCCCGCTCCTATCGGAGATTTCCAACCCCCGCAGGAGCACGCCATCGCGCTCCAGGTCCGTGTAGCAGACCCATTCGGCCACGGCCTCGCCCCGTCGAAGGAGCCAGATCAGGTGGAGGGTTATTTTGAGCTCGGCCAAGTCCTCAATGCCGGGGAGCAACTCGGTGAAGAAGACGTCGGGCACGGACGTATAGGAAAGCCTCCCGCTGGGGAAGCCGGAGAACCTGGGCATCGGGCTTGCACTCCGGGTCGGTGTTGCCGCCGCGAGTTGAGGGTCGCGACGGGGGTGAGTGGGAGCCGGGATCAGTACTCGAGTGACTCCGTTCTCATCTCAACCTCCAAGAACTGTGCCAACTCGTTTCGGAAGAAGAGGGGCACCACTCCGGTGGGGCCGTTGCGGTGCTTGGCGATGATGAGTTCGGCGATGTTCGGTTGGTCGGTCTCGGGGTTATACACCTCGTCCCGGTAGATGAACATGACCACGTCGGCGTCCTGCTCGATGCTGCCGGACTCGCGCAGATCAGAGAGCATGGGGCGCTTCTCCTGACGCGATTCCACCGCTCGGGAGAGCTGGGAGGCGGCCAGGACGGGCACGTTCAACTCGCGAGCGATCTGCTTCAGGGCCCGGGAGATGGTGCTGATCTCTTGCACCCGGTTCTCCGAGTGGCGCTCTCCCTGCATGAGCTGGAGGTAGTCCACCACGATCAGATCAATGCCCTGCTCGGCGGCGGCCCGGCGGCACTTGGTGCGCAGCTCCATGGTGGAGAGGGCGGGGGTGTCGTCCAAGAAGATGGACAGGCCCCCGAGGTTGGTCATGGCGTGTTCCAGGCTGGGCCATTCCTCGGCGGTGAGGTGCCCGGTGCGTAGCCGCTGGGAGTCAATGCCGGTCACGGCGGAGACCAGCCGCTGCACGATCTGCTCATTGGACATCTCCAGGGAGAAGACGGCCACCCGCTGGCGGAAGCGGCGGGCGGCATTGGCGGCGATGGTCAGGGCCAGGCTGGTCTTGCCCATGCCCGGACGGGCGGCCAGGATCAACAGGTCGGACCGCTGCATCCCCCCGAGGAGACGGTCCAGCTTGGTGAAGCCGCAAGGCACCCCGATCATCTCACCTTGGTGGGTGTAGAGGTAGCCGATGCGCTCGTAGTAGGCCCGGAGCACCTCCTGGATGGGGGTCAGTTCTCGCGAGAGGCGGTGCTCGCTGATGGCGAACAGGATCTGCTCGGCCCGATCCACCACGTCGTCGGCATCGGCCTGGTCGGAATCATAGGCCAGGCCGGCGATGCGGGTGGCGGCGTCAATGAGGCGGCGGAGGATGGAATTGCGCTCGACGATGCGAGCGTAGAACTCGACGTGGATGGCGGTGGGGACGCCGGCCAATAGCGAGGAGAGATAGGCGGAGCCGCCCACCTGCTCCAATCGGTCCCGGCGCTCCAACTCGTCGCTGAGGGTGACGAAGTCGGAGGGCTCGTGCCGCTCGTGCAGCGCCAGCATGGCCGAGTAGATGATGCCATTGGCTTCGCGGTAGAAGTCATCCTGCCGCAGGAAGGGGGCGATGCGGATAATGGCGTCCGGGTCAATGAGTATACTGCCGAGGACCGATTGCTCGGCCTCGGCATTGTGGGGCGGAAGGCGCTCGGGGGGCATCCGCGGTTATCTCCTGAGAGGGGCTAGCCCTCGGGCTCGTCTAGGTCCAGGGTGTCTATGAAATCTCGGAAGACGCCGATGTCCTCCTCGCCTTTGGCCTCGGGGCCGCCGTCCATCCAAGGGGCCGGGTCGGGCTCGTTGCCGGCCTGATCCATGACGGCATCGGCGACGAAGACGGGGACTCCGGCCCGCACCGCCAAGGCCAGGGCATCGCTCGGGCGCGAGTCTATGGCGATCTCCTCCCCGTTCCGGCGCACGTAGATGTTGGCGAAGAAGGTGTCGTTGCGGAGATCGGTGACCACCACCCGCAGCACCTCGCCGCCCAATTGGCTCACGGTGCGAAGGAGCAGATCGTGAGTCATGGGGCGCCAGAGGGGGGCGCCTTGCAGACGAATGGTGATGGCATCGGCCTCGAAGGCGCCGATGTAAATGGGCAAGTAGCGGCTGCCGCCCTGCTCGGCGAGCACCACCAGCCGCTGTTGTGATACCAAGCTGACCCTGACACTCTCGATGGTTACCGGGACCATCGTAACCCTCCCCTGGGAGCGTGTCCTTCCGTGGTTTCGGGCATTATACCACAGAGGCTCCGCCCTTCCCCACCGACCCTAGGCGAGCTTCGAGTCCAGGTATTCCTTCAAAGCCACGGCGTTATTGTGCGCCTCGTCGCGGGCCCCGAAGAGGAGGGTGACGTCCCCCTGGCGAGCGGCCTCCAGGATGGGCTGCCAGGTGGCCGGAGCGGCGTCGAGCTCGGCAAAGTAGCGTCGCCGGAACTCATCCCACTTCTTGGGATCGTGGCCGAACCAACGGCGCAGTTCGGTGCTGGGGCCCACCTCCTTGATCCAGGCGTCCAGATGCAGGGATTCTTTCTTCTGGCCCCGGGGCCAGATGCGGTCCACCAGGAATCGCGTGGTTCCATCCGCTTCCTTCGAGTCATAGATACGCTTGACGGCGATCATGGGTGTACCTCCTTGGGAACGTCACGGTCCGGTCAACTCCCGGTCTCCAATATTCCCTCTCGCGAGAGACGCCAGAGGAGCAAGTGTAGATACACCAACCCGGCGTAGGGCCGCCAGGCCTCGACCGTCCGCGCTACTTCCTCGTAGTCGAGGGGCTGTTCGAGACCCAGCCAGCGTTGGAGATTGCCTCGGGCGCCCACGTCGTCGCCGGGGAAGACGTGCAGCCGGCCCAGTCCTCGGAGGAGGACATACTCTGCCGTCCAGCGTCCCACCCCGCGTAGGGCGATGAGCTTCGCCACGGCATCGGAGTCATCCAGGGAGCCCAGTTGCTCCAGGGACAGATCCCCCTGAGCCGCCGCGGCCGCGATCTCGGTTGCGGCCCGCTCCTTCTGGCGGCTGAACCCGAGGGCGCGCAAGGCCCCGGCTTGTACTAGGGCCAGGTCCTCGGGGCGTGGAAAGGCGCGTCCAGCGGCCTCATCGGGCCCGGCGGGAAGGCCAAACGTTTGGGTCAGGCGGTTGAGCACGCGAATGCCGAGGGTAAGCGTGATCTGCTGGCAGGCGATGGCGTTGACCAGGGCCTCGAAGACGCTGGGAAAACGGGGCGGCTTGAGGCCCCGAAAGCGGGCCGACAACGGTTCCAGGCGCTCGTCCTCTGCAGCGAGGCGGTAGAAGGGGGTCAGGTCCACCGAGAGGCCCAAGATGCGGGTGACGGCGGCTACGGCCGCGGCTTGGTCCTCGACAGCATGGCTCGACCCCGGGATTTCCAGTCGGAGACGAGGGTCCTCCGGAGGGCCCTCCTGAGTCACGGCCACCTCCGTCGCGCCCCCGGGTAGGATCAGGAAGCGGCGATAGGATTGCCCATCCCAGCGATCCATCTCATTGTCGGCGCGCCTCCGCAGGGCCCAGACGGTCAGGTCGAGGCGGAAGGGTGGCAGGACGTCGAGCGGAAGGACCAAGGGCATCTGATATCCTCCCCGGACTCGCCGAAACCGGGCTCGGGTTCACTCCAAGTTCAGCAGAGCGATGGCGTTCTCGCGGGCCACCTTGTCGAAGACCGCGCCGGAGATCTTTCCCTCGTCTCGCCACTGGATGAGGAGGTCTATGAGGGGCAGCTTCATGGTGGGCGAGAGGATGTCGGTGCCGAAGAGGACCCGATCCTGGAACTCGGTCAGGAACCGGGGCCCGTACTCATGGTCTCGGGCGAAGGCGTTGTAGGCGGTGAAGTCGGACAGATCACCGTAGAGGTTAGGATAGCGGCGGAAGAGGATCGGCACAACTCCTTCTTCCTTGACGGGATGAGTGGGAAGGCGCCCCACCTGGCCTCGAGGGCCGAAGACGAATCCCCGCTCCCCCGGCGTCTCCAAGCGGGCGATCTCGGACCAGAAGACCGGGCCGTGCCCGAGGAGGATGAGGTCGGGGAACTTCTGCAGGGTGTGCTCCAGTTGGGGTAGGCCGGGGTCATCGTAGAGGCCGAAGTCGCCGGTGGTCTGGTCGGAGCCATCGGTGATCACCGGCAGGCCCACGGCCTCGGCGTGCTTGAAAAGGTTCTGCACCAGGGGATCCATGACCGGGAGATTGGGCATCACCTCCCCCAGCCCCTTGCAGCCCAGATCCTTGTAGTAGCGCAAGAGGTCGCCTAAGGGGGCATCGGCGGAGTTGGTCAGGGCACGGGGGTCGATGTTGCAGAAGGGAATGAAGCGGTCCGGGTGTTGCTCGGCCATCTCGAGGATGTCCTCATTGGCCTGGGGGAGATAGATCTCCGGGCTGACGATGGGCAAGAGGGCGCCTTTCTCGATGCCCACCTCATCGTAGCGAGCGATGACTTCCTCGGGGGTGCAGAAGCGGACCGGCATGGGCAGGGGTTTGCGGTAGGCATGGGCGTGGATGTCTATGAACACGGTGGACTCCTTGGCTGGGGTGTGGTGGTGTGAGGCTATCCTAGTCGGAGGTGGGGGTCTGGTTCAAATGGGGGTTGGGTGGACGGGGGTGGACGGAATGCATGGGGGAGCGGCGGGGCTGAGCGGCCGGGCAAGGGGAAGCCCCGGCGGGGACGAACCCCAGCCGGGGCTGAGTAGGCAGCGGCCGGTCCAGTGCCGGGCTATAGGGAGATGTCGTTCACCAGGAGGGCGGTCACCAGATTCACGCAAGCCTCGGCGTCGGCCATCTCGATCATCTCGGAGGGGGTGTGTACGTACCGGCAAGGCACGGAGATCACACCCGTCGGGATGCCGGAGCGGGAGGTCTGCATGACGCGGGCGTCGGTGGTGCCCCCTTCCAGCACCTCGAGCTGATAGGGGATGCCGTTCTCCTCGGCCCGGCGGACCATTAGGTCCTTGATCGCCGGGTGGGACAACATGCCCCCGTCCCGCACCTTGATGGCGGCGCCTTGGCCCAGGGACACGGCATTCATCGGGGCCTTGGGCGTGTCCCCGGTCATGGTGACATCCAGAGCGATGGCGACCTCGGGCTCGACGCAGTAGGCACAGGTGGTGGCCCCCCGCAGGCCCACCTCTTCCTGGGTGGTGAAGGCGAAATGGACCTCGTGGGGGCAATCATCCAGGCGGCGCATGGCCTCGATCAGCACGGCGCAGCCGGCCCGGTCGTCCATGGCCTTGGCCATGACCCGGGACCCGCCGTCCACGAAGGGCCGGTCCAGGCAGGCCACGTCCCCCACGCGGAGATGGACCTCGTCCCGGTTGCGGGCCCCGATGTCAATGTACATCGAGGCGCGATCGGGGACTTTGGAGCGGTCGTCCTGCTTCTCCATGCCGATGACGCCCACGGTGCCGTCGGCGAAGCGGACTCGGGTGCCGAGCAGGCCGAGGGTGCCCACGCCGCCGATGGTGCCGAAGCGCAGGAAGCCCTTCTCGTCAATGTAGCTGATGATGAGGCCGATCTCGTCCATGTGGGCGGCCAGCATCACCCGCCGGCCGGAGCCCTTCTTGACCGCCACCAGGTTCCCCAGAGCGTCCTCGGTGACGTTGTCGGCCAGGCCGGAGATCTCCTCGCGGATTAGGTCGCGCACTTGCGCCTCGCTGCCGGAGGGCCCGAAAGCCTCGGTCAGCCGCTTGAGGGTGTCTTTCACTGGTTCCTCCCCTGATCCTGACGGGTGTTCCAGGTGGAAGGTAGCCTACCCAGAGCGGCCCGCAGCAGTTTGATGGTGTTTTCGAGATCGGTGAGATCGAGCACCGACTCCGGCGAATGAATGTAGCGAGAGGGCACGGCCAGGGCCACCGAGGGCACGCCCTCGCGGCTGAGGTGAATGGCCCCGGCATCGGTGCCGCCGATGTTGGGCTGCTTGATCTGGTAGGGGATGCCCTCGGCCACCGCCGTGTCTATCAGCAGATCCACCAGCCGCCGGTCGGAGATCACCGAGGCGTCGGCGATGGTGATGGCCGGCCCCCGCCCCAGGGCGGTGGTGGGGCTGAGGTCATCCTCTTTGGGGGAGTCGTCGCACACCGTCCCTTCTAGGGCGAAGGCCAGGTCGGGGAACACCGCGTGTGCCGCCACCTGGGCCCCCCGCAGTCCGACCTCCTCCTGGACGGTGAAGACCCCGTAGAGATCGAAGGGGTACTCCTGGTCCAGGATGGAGGCGAGCACGAAGCAGCCCACGCGATCGTCGAAGGCCTTTCCGGCGACCCGACCATGAGGGTGGTCTCCCAGCTCATGGCCTTCCAGGTAGGAGAAGGGGGTATCGAAGGTGGCGAACTCGCCCACGGGAGCGGCGGCCAGGGCCTCCTCTTTGTTCTTGGCCCCCATGTCTATGTATAGCTGCTCGATCTTGATGACGTTGCGGCGCTCGGAGGCCTCGGTGAGGTGTACCGGCTTCACCCCGAGGATGCCGGGGATCCGGTCCTTGCCCACCAGCACCCGCTTAGCCACCAACACCCGAGGGTCAATGCCGCCGATGGCACGAAAGCGGAGGAAGCCGCTGCTCTCGGCCCCCACGATCATGAGGCCGACCTCGTCCATGTGGGCGCTCACCATCACCCGGAGGGGTGACGCGCCCGACCCCTTCCGAAAGGCGATCAGGTTGCCGATAGTGTCGGCGGAGAGATCGTCCACGGTGCCCCGGAGGCGTCGAGCCAAGAGGTCGCGGACCTCGCCCTCGAAACCGGACGGGCCCCTGGCTTCGGACAGCTCTTGCAGGAAGGATATCTCCATCAGCTACTCCTGAGGCAGGGACGGCCGGAACCGCCCGATGATGCTCTCGTCCAGTCCGGCGATGAAGTGGGCCATCAGCCGCCCACACCGCTCCACATCGCGCAGGGCCAGAGTCTCGGAGGGGGTATGCATGTAGCGCAGGGGCAGTCCCAGCAGGCCGGTGGGGACGCCCTGCCGGCTCACCTGGATGGCCCAAGCGTCGGTGCCGCTGCGCCCTGGGATGGCCTCCGTCTGGTAGGGGATCTCCAGCTTCTTGGCCGTCTCCACCAAGCCCTCAAAGATGGCCGGGTGGATGTTGGGGCCGCGGGCAATGCCGGGGCCCTTGTCCGTCTCCACGGTGCCGATCTCGGGGGTATCGGGAGTGCGGGCGAAGGTGACGTCAATGGCGATGGCGGCGTCCGGCTGCACCCCGTGAGCGCTGGTCATGGCCCCCCGCAGGCCGGTCTCTTCCTGCACCGTGGCCACGGCGTAGACGTCCCACTGGTGGTGGAGCCCCTGGAGGGATTGCAGGCACTCGAAGATGGAGGCCACCCCGGCCCGGTCGTCCATGGCCTTACTGGCGGCCAGGCCGTTCTTCAGCTCGACGTAGCCGCGGCGGAGGGTGATGAGGTCGCCGACGCGAACGTGGTCGGCCATCTGCTCCTCGGTGAGGCCCACGTCAATGAAGAGATCATCGCGGGCGATGACCTTGCCCCGTTCCTCCTCGGTCATGAGATGGGGCGGGCGCATCCCGATCACTCCCGGCATGGTGGTCTTACCGTGAACCCATACCGGCTGGCCGGGGAGGATGCGGTCGTCGAAGCCGCCGACACTGGTGAACCGGATCACGTGCCGGTCAATCTTCTTGACGATCAGGCCGATCTCGTCCATGTGGCCGGCGAGCATGATGCGCCGGCCTCCCACGGTTCCCCGTTTGATGCCCCAGACGCTGCCCATGGGGTCCACCCGGATCTCGTCGCAATACGCGGAGAACTGCTCCTGGACGATCCCGCGGACCAGCTTCTCGTAGCCGGAGACGCCGGTGGATTCGGTGATGGCTTTCAGGAACTCGGCGGTGGTCACGTGCGCCTCCCGGGCCGGTTTGGCAGGGCCTGAAGAGTGGAAAGGAGGCCCTCGCGGGCGTTCTCGAGATAGGACACCTGCATCAACTCGTCCCAGATAGGGGACTGAGGGTCGGACCCGGCCAGGATGATGGCCACCCGTCGGCCGGGGTTCTCGTCATCCAGGCGGGAATAGAGGACGTGGAGCCGCCCCTCAACGGCCGATAGGGCGTGCTTCAGGTAGGGGGCCGGGAGTGCCGGCCGCCGTTCGTGCTTGGCGTATCGCGGTTCTTTCGGTGCCAACTGTTACCTCCAGCTGAGGCGAAGCAAACAAGGTTCAGAATAACACCGGGCACGGTCGGCGGTCAAAGGAAGCGAGGTCACGGGCGTATCTCAACTTAGGGGCCGGGTGCTGCTTCCTTCCCGTCACGCCCAGTTTCCCTGTCACCCCGAACAAAGTGAGGGGTCTTTGCCCCACGAAAAAGATGCCTCACTCCGCTGGAAAACGCTGCGTTCGGCATGACAGA
>JBBQIE010000010.1:0-14689 GCA_038324625.1 Anaerolineae bacterium
AGGCCTTCATCCGGGTCTTCCAGCAGCAGGAGATCCCGGAGGACCTGCCGGAGATGAGTCTGGAGACCGGGCTTGGAATCGTGGATGCCCTGGTGGCCACCGGCATGGCCGCTTCCAAGAGCGAGGCCAGGCGGCTGGTAGAACAGGGCGGGGTCTATCTCGACGGGGAGAGAGTGGAGGACCTGGAGTTCCCGGTCCGGCCCCCGGCGGAGGGGGTGGTCCTGAAGGTGGGCAGGCGCCGGTTCGTGCGGTTGCTCGGTACCGACGGGGCCTAGCCGCTCAACCCCCGCCGGGACTCTCCATCTCGTTGCGCAGGCGCTCGTAGGCGGCCAGGATGTCCGCGAGCGCCTGTCGTTGTTCCGACTCCTCCGACTCCTGCCGGCGCTCCCGCGCCGCTTCCACGTAGCGGAAGATATCCGCTTGGACCTCGTCGGGCGCGAACACGTACTCGAAAGTGAAGTTGCCGGTCTGGCCGGCCGTCTCCACCACCACGTGCCCGTAGTTGAGGAGGCCGGCAAAGAGGCCGGGCACCACGAAGGTGACGTTCTGGATGTTCTGCAGGTTGCCCTCGCGCTGCTCGGTGCGCAGGCGGAGGGGCACGCGCTTGATGTCCACGATGCGTTCCGGGGTGAGGATGTAGACATCATTACGCCAGTTCTCCCACTGCCACCACAGCCACGCCAGGATCAGCGCACCGACTACCGCCAGGGCGATGAGGGGGGGGCGGATCTCGGTGGCCAACGGGAGCCCCATCACGACCGCCAGCGCCACCAGGGGCCAGAGTAGGTCGTTCAGCAGCACCACCCAGTGCTTGCGCCAGAGCACCACCTCCCCCTGTTGATGGCGGAGGCGGGGAAAGCCATTGCTGATAATGCGGGTGAGATGCAGGGCGGCCGAATCGGCCAGGCTCTCGGGCTGAGGCAAGGTGGACCTCTCATCGGGCAACTCGTCCGGCCGGCGACCGGTGGTCAGGCCCAATTGCCGTCGGAGGTCGCCCTCGATGCTCTGCCTTCTGGCGGCCCGTCTCAGGGCTCGGTGACGCTCCATCTCCTCGAAGATGGCCTCCTTCACCGCCTCCGGCGCCGGAATGTGGGTGAAGGTTATCTGTCCCGTGGCTCCTGCCGTCTGCACCGTGAGGTGACCGAACCCGAGCACGGCGGCGGCCGGCCCCGTCCGCACCACGCTGACATCCTGGATCTTGTCGAGAGCGGCCTGTTCTTGCCGTTCGTACACCAGCAGTTGCTTCTCCACGTGGACCAGCCGATGGGTGGTGACCGTCAGCAGATCATTCCGCCACTCCAGCCACAGCCAGAGCACCCAGGCGATCATCACCGCCAGCCCGGGAACCGAGTAGAGAAGGGGAAGCCCGAGGAGATGCAGCGTGGGAGGGAGCAGCAGGGCGCAGAGGAAGGGCCAGGTTAGGCGCCGCCATAGCACCCAGGGATGTCGCCGCTGATAGAGCACTACCCGCTCGTCCTCGGCTTGCCAGTTGAATCGGGGCGCCTCCAGGGCCCGGCAGATGTCCTCTCGGGGCAGAAGGTCGCGTCCCATAGATGGCCGCCGGTGCAGGAGGTCTTGGAAGTCCCGGCGGTGGATCAGCAGGAGCAGGGAGGGCCCCATGGCGGTGACGGTAGCGTCGTGGGGATCCCCTAGGAACAGCGAGGTCTCGCCGGCGGCCCCACCGGGGAGGAGGCGCCCTAGGCTCTCCAGGTGACCCTCGGAATTGACTCGAGTGGCCTCCAATTGCCCCTTGAGAACCAGGAGGAACCGGTCCCCGGGATCGCCCTGGTGCCAGAGCCGCCGACCGGCGGGAGCCTCCTGGATCAGGGCAATCTCGCTCAGGGCGGACATGTCCTCCGGAGACAGATCGGCGAATAGCGGTTGTTCCCGCAGGTACCGACCACAGGCGGCGGTTCGCTGATTCGGCACCCTTGTCTCGCCTCCCCGGGGATTGTCGCCTACAGGCTCTGCTTCAGCGCCTCCGCCGCCTTGTGGGTCATGGAGGGCACGGCGGCCAATTCCTCTATCGAAGCCTTCTTGATGGCCTGGACGTTGCCGAACTGCCGGAGCAGGGCCCGGCGTCGCTTGGGCCCGATCCCGGGCACCTCGTCCAGCACCGACTGAGTGGCGGCCTTGCGGCGTAGCCCCCGGTGATAGGTGACCGCGAACCGGTGGGCCTCGTCACGGAGGCGCTGCATCAAGAATAGGGCTTGCGAGCCGCGTGCCAACTGCCTCGGCTCCGGTTGCCCGGGCAGGTAGGCGTCCTCGTTCTCCTTGGCCAATCCAACGACGGGGATGCCCTCCACTCCTGCCTCCCGAAGGGCGGCTAGGGCGGAGCTTAGCTGCCCTCGGCCCCCGTCCACCACGATGAGATCGGGGCGGCTACCGAAGGACTCATCGTGCTCCTTCTTCCCGTCGGGGGAGAAACGACGCGACAACACCTCCTTCATCATGGCGTAGTCGTTGGCGCCCACCACGGTGCGAATGCGGAAACGGCGGTACTCGCTCTTCCGTGGGACTCCTTTCACGAAGACCACCATGCTCCCGACGGGGTTGGTGCCTTGGGTGTTGGAGATGTCGTAGCACTCGATCCGGGCGGGGGCCTGGGGGAGGTCCAGGGCCTCGCGTAGCTCCTCGAGGGCGCCGACGGCCCGGCCCTCGTCCGCCTCCCACTCCGCCCGTAGGGCAGCCAGGGTCTCGGTGGCATTCTCCTGGGCCATTCGCATCAGGTCCTTCTTCTCCCCTCGCTGGGGAATGCGGATGTCCACCTTCCGGCCCCGCTTCTCCCTCAGCCAGGATTCGATGACCGGCATGGCCCCCGGGGCCTGGGGCACGATCACCTCGCGAGGGATATGGGCGGCCTCGTTGTAGAACTGCTCCAGGAACGAGGTCAGGATCTCCTGATCGTCCTCCTCGGAGGTGCCGTCCAGCACGAAATACTCTCGGCCTACCAGGTACCCCTCCCGGAGAAAGAAGACCTGGACACAGGCGGAGCCGTTGGACCGGGCGAAGGCCACCACGTCATGGTCCCGCAGAGAGGAGGACACCACCTTCTGGCGTTCCACTACTCGCTCCACCGCCTGAAGCTGATCCCGCAGGGCGGCGGCCCGCTCGAACTCGAGTTTGGAAGAGGCCTCCTCCATGCGCTGCTTGAGTTCCTCGAGCACTTTGGCGCCCTTGCCCTCCAGGAAGAGGCTGAGGCGAGCGATTATTTCGCGGTATTCCTGGCTCGATGCCGCTCCCACGCAGGGGCCGGGACAGCGGCCTATGTGATAGTAGAGGCAGGCTCTTTCCCGCTTGCCGTCTATGTCGTCCTTGCAGGTGCGATAGGGGAAGAGGCGCCGCAAGAGATCGAGAGTCTCATGCATGGCCCAGGACGAGGTATAGGGGCCGAAGTAGCGGGCGCCGTCCTCGGCCGTCTTGCGGACGGTGGTCACCCGCGGGAAGTCCTCCTCCCAGCCCACGCGGATGAAGGGATAGCGCTTCTCATCCTTGAGCCGAACGTTGTAGCGGGGTTGGTGCTTCTTGATGAGGGTGCATTCTAGGATGAGAGCCTCGAGTTCCGAGGAGGTGACGATGAACTCCACATCGGCGATGCTCTCCAGCAGCCGCATGACCTTGGGAGTGTGAGCGTTGGATTTCTGGAAGTAGGAGCGCACCCGGCTACGAAGGTCAATGGCCTTCCCCACGTAGATGACGTGGCCTTCGCCGTCTCGCATGATGTATACGCCGGGCTTAGTGGGGAACTGGGCCACGCGCTGGGCCAGTTCTGAGACCTCTGCCATTCTCGGAGACCTCGATAGGAGTGGCATCTCTTCACGCATTACATAACATTATACCACGGGATGGCCGTACCGATGCCACATGGGGGCTGGGCTCGAAGGACCCAAAGGCGGGCCGCGGGGAGGAATTGAGCCGGCAGGGACGGCAGTGCTACAATCGCGGATCGCGTTGGCGAGGGTGAGTGATGGATCGCTTGTGGACCCCGTGGCGAATGGAATACCTCACTTCGGAGAAGCCGGCGGACTGTGTGTTGTGCCGCTCTCTGACCGGGGAGGACGTCGCCAACCATGTGGTACACCGAGGCGCTCACTCCTTCATCATCTTGAATCTCTATCCCTATAACAATGGCCATATTATGGTGGTGCCCAATCGGCATGTGGCCTCGCTGGAGCTGCTATCACCGGATGAGTTGCTGAGCCTGATGCAGATGGTGAATTTGGGCCTGGCGGCGCTCCGCAACTCGATGTCGCCGGAAGGGTTCAACATAGGCGTGAACCTGGGGAAGGCGGCGGGGGCGGGGATAGACGCGCACGTACACGTTCACATCGTGCCCCGGTGGCAGGGAGACACCAACTTCATGCCCATTCTGGCCGATACTCGCGTCATCCCCGAAAGCCTGCCCGATACCCGCCTCCGGCTGGCGCGCGCGGTTCAGGCGGTGCTGGGGGCCAACAGCGAGGAAGAGGCTGACATTGATGAAGATCGGCGAGTCTGAGGAACGACCGGCTTGGCTGGAGCGTCTGGAGGATATACGCGGTGCTTCCCAGGCCGGGGGTGGCCCGGAGCGAGTGGAGCAGCAACACGCCAAGGGGAAACTAACTGCCCGCGAGCGTCTGGCGATGCTCTTGGACCCGGACAGCTTCGTGGAGATCGGGCCGTTTATGCGGACCCGGAGCGGGGGATTCGGATCCGGAGAGGGTGGGCCCCTGGGCGACGGGGTGGTGACCGGGCATGGCACCATCGAGGGGCGCCTGGTCTACGTCTTCAGTCAGGATTTCACCGTCATGGGTGGGTCCCTGGGTGAGGCGCACGCCGCCAAGATCGTCCGCATTCAGGACATGGCGGTGGAGAATGGGGCTCCCATGATCGGCCTGAACGACAGCGGCGGGGCCCGCATTCAGGAGGGGGTCGAGTCACTGGCGGGGTATGCATCTATCTTCCTCCGCAACACCCTCGCCTCCGGGGTGGTGCCCCAGATATCCGCCATCATGGGCCCCTGCGCCGGGGGAGCGGTCTACTCCCCGGCGCTCACCGACTTCATCATCATGTGCCAAGACACGTCCTATATGTTCGTGACCGGGCCGGACGTGGTGCGGTCGGTGACCCACGAGGACGTCACTTTCGAGCAGTTGGGGGGTGCGGCGGTACACGCCGGGGTCAGCGGTTTGGCCCATTTCAGTGCCGCCAACGATGAGCAGTGCCTAGCCCTGGTTCGGCAACTGCTTGCCTACCTTCCTCAGAACAACCTCGAGGACCCGCCCCACGTGCCGCCCGACGACGACCCCAACCGCGAGGACTCAGGGCTGGATAGCCTGGTGCCGGAGAGCCCCTCGCAGCCGTATGACATGCATGAGATCATCCGTCGGGTGGTGGATGGGGGCGAGTTCCTGGAGGTTCACGCCGACTACGCCCAGAACATCATTGTCGGTCTTGCTCGGCTCGACGGTCACTCGGTAGGGGTGGTGGCTTCTCAGCCCATGGTCTTGGCCGGGGTGCTGGACATCAAGGCTTCCGAGAAGGGGGCGCGCTTCGTCCGTTTCTGTGACTGCTTCAACGTTCCTCTAGTGGTGTTCGAGGACGTGCCCGGTTTCCTTCCGGGCTTGGAGCAAGAGCACGGCGGAATCATCCGGGCCGGGGCCAAACTGCTCTATGCCTTCTGTGAGGCCACCGTACCCCGTGTCACGGTTATCACTCGTAAGGCTTACGGCGGGGCTTACTGCGTGATGAACTCCAGGCCTACTCGTGGAGATCTCACCCTGGCCTGGCCCATGAGCGAGCTGGCGGTAATGGGCGCCGAGGGTGCAGTGAACGTGGTGCATCGCCGGGCGCTGGCCGAGGCTCCGGAGGCCGAACGCGAGGAGTTGCGGGCCCGACTGATCGCCGACTACCGCCGGCAGTTTGCCAACCCCTACGTAGCCGCCGAGCATGGCCTGGTGGACGATGTGATCGAGCCGCGGCAGACGCGGCCCCGGCTGATCGCGGCCCTAGGTATGCTGCACAACAAGCGCCAGAAGAACCTGCCTCGCAAACACGGCAACGGCCCACTCTAGGAGACTGGATGGCGATGATACGAAAGGTCCTGGTGGCCAACAGGGGCGAGGTCGCGGTGCGCATCATTCGTGCCTGCCGCGAGCTGGGGCTGCGGACGGTGGCGGTCTACTCCGATGCCGACCGCGCCGCTCTCCACGTCCGGCTGGCCGATGAAGCCTATCGGGTGGGGCCGGCCCCCGCCGGCGAGAGCTATCTCAGCATTGCCAACATCATAGATGCGGCGGTGCGCAGTGAGGCCGACTCGGTTCACCCCGGATACGGCTTCCTGGCTGAGAACCCCCGCTTCGCCCAGGCTTGCCTGGAGACGGGGCTGACTTTCGTGGGCCCCGACTACGAGACCATCCGCCTGCTGGGGGACAAGGTGGAGGCGCGGCGCTTCATGCGCGCCGCCGGGGTCCCCATCGTGCCCGGCAGCGACGAGCACCCGGGCAAGGACATCGTCAGCGCCGCCGAGCGCCTGGGGTATCCGCTGCTCATCAAGGCCACGGCCGGGGGCGGCGGCAAGGGAATGCGCTTGGTCCGCACCCCCGAGGAATTAGGGCCGGCGTTGGAGCTGGCCCGGCGGGAAGCCAAGAGCGCCTTCGGCGACGATACCGTGTACCTGGAGCGGATCGTTCAGGGAGCCCGCCACATCGAGTTCCAGATCCTGGGGGACAGCTACGGGAACGTGATCCACTTGGGCGATCGGGAGTGCTCCATCCAGCGTCGCCACCAGAAGATCATCGAGGAGACTCCCTCGCGGGCTCTCACGGGGGAACTGCGGCACCGGATGGGCGAGGTGGCCCTTCTGGCTGGGCGTTCGGCGCAGTACACCAGCGCCGGCACGGTGGAGTTTCTGCTGGACGGCGACGGCAACTTCTACTTCTTGGAGGTGAACCCGAGACTCCAGGTGGAGCACGCCGTCAGCGAGATGGTCACCGGGTTGGACATCGTCAAGGAGCAGCTGCGGGTGGCCGCCGGCCGTCGCCTGCGCTATCGCCAGGAGGACATCCGGATTCGGGGGTGGGCCATCGAATGCCGCATCCTCGCTGAGGATCCCTATGCCAACTTCGCCCCCAGCACCGGGAAGGTGACCGGGGTGTACGAGCCGGCGGGACCGGGCATCCGGGTGGAGAGTGGGGTCTACGATGGCTTCGAGGTGACTCCCTACTACGATAGCCTCATCTCCAAGATCGTAGCCTGGGGCGAGACCCGCGGGGACGCCATAATGCGTATGTTGCGGGCCCTGGACGAGTTCCGTATCGCCGGCATCAAGACCAATATCCCCTTCTGCCAGCAGTTGTTCAACAGCCCCAGCTTCATCGGGGGCCAGTTCGATACCAGCTTCCTGGAGCAGCGGTTCTCCCTAAGCACCAAACGACGGCAGGCACAGGAGATGGTGGCGGCCGTGGCCGCTACCTACGTTGAACACATGAAGCGAGGACTGCGCCCCGGCGGCGGAGACGCGGCGACACCGGGCAGTGCCTGGCGGCGAGTGGGTCGCGTCGAGGCGGTGTCGGGATGAAATACGTGGTGTCTGTGGAAGGCGACCAGCACCAGATAGAGATCGAGGGCAGTACCGTACTCATGGACGGCCGGCCTCTGGAGCTGGATGTCCGCCAGATAGGGGACTTGCCCCTTTACTCCATGCTCCTCGACAATGAGTCCACCGAGGTCAGCGTCGAGGAGGACGGGCGGTTCCGGTATAGCGTGATGCTGGCCGGGGAGTTGTACAGCGTCTCGGTGCGTCCGGCCGGCACTCAGCCGGCGGCGGACCGATCCTTACATCTCGCCAGCGACAACGTGGTCCGAGCCCCCATGCCCGGCCTGGTTACCGCTGCCCCGGTGCAGGTCGGGGATCGAGTGGCGGCCGGGCAGGTGCTGGTGGTGCTGGAATCCATGAAGATGGAGAACCCCCTGCCGGCCCCGGCCGAGGGGGTGGTACACCAGGTACACGTGGCCGTGGGCGACTCAGTGGAGAAGAACCAGCCCGTGGTGACCCTGAAATACGACCAGGAAAACGTCGCGGCTCGCGACGACGGAGGCGAGTGAAATGGCACCACTGAAAATCGGGCACGTTGATCTGGACACTTCACATCCCCAGAACTGGATTCCCATCGAGAGGGAGTTGGGGCACGAGGTCGTGGGGGTCTATGATGGCGGCACCGTCTGGCCGGAAGGTTACGCCCAGGAATTCGCCGACAAGCTGGAGATCCCTCGGGTGTACACCGACATTGAGCGGATGGCCGATGACGTGGACTTGGCCATCATCCACAGCGCCGACTGGGATCTGCACGTGGAAAGGGCGCGACCTTTCGTCGAGCGAGGCAAGGGCGTCCTGATTGACAAGCCGATGGCGGGTAACCTCCGGGATGTCAATACCCTGAGGGAATGGGCCCATAACGGCGCCAAGGTGAGTGGGGGATCCTCGCTACGCTTCAGTCAGGAGGGCCGCGACTTCTTGGCCAAAGACGTGGAGGAGCGGGGCGAGCCTCAGTTCGCCTTCGTGGGCTGTGGGGTGGACGAGTTCAACTACGGCATCCATGCCTACTCGATGCTCATCGGCCTGATGGGCACGGACGTGGAGAGCGTCAAGTACCTGGGGAGCCAGGGCCAGCGCCAGATCGAGGTGATCTGGAGAGACGGTCGTCGGGGTATCCTCACCCTCGGCAAGCCGGTGGGAGGACGCTGGTTGCCCTTCTACGCCACCCTAGTCAGCGATCGGGCCATCACCCACCTGGTGGCGGACGCCGGCAAGCTCTACCGCGCCTTGCTGGAGACGCTTCTGCCCTACTACGCCGGCGAGGTCGAGGCACCGGTGCCCTTCGATCAGCTGATAGTGCCGGAGTTGGTGGCCATGGCCGCCCGGCAGACCTGGCTCAATGATGGGCAGCGCCGGTTCCTGAGCGATCTTCGTCTCGACGATGCCGGTTACGATGGGGCGGCGTTCGGGGCGGAGTACCGACTTCAGAGGCTGGCGGCGACGAAGAAGTAAGCGCTCGCCATCCGGAAGTTCGATCCACGGCCCCACCATTGCGGTGGGGCCGTCGTCTTAGTTGTCCACCGAGAGCAGGGCCATGAAGGCTTCCTGGGGCACGGAGACGCTGCCGATCTGCTTCAGGCGCTTCTTGCCCTCTTTCTGCTTCTCCAGGAGCTTGCGCTTCCTGGTGATATCCCCACCATAGCACTTGGCGGTGACGTTCTTGCGCATGGCCTTGACGTTGGCCCGGGAGATCACCCGCCGGCCCACCGCTGCCTGGATGGGCACGGTGAACATCTGGCGAGGGATGACTTCCTTCAGGCGGGACACCAGGCTGGAGCCTTTCCGGTAGGCATCGTTGCGGTGAACGATCATGGAGAGGGCGTCCACCGGCTCCTCGTTCACCAGGACGTCTACCTTAACCAGGTCCGCCGCCCGGAACTCGAGGAAGTGGTAGTCCATGCTGCCGTAGCCGCGGGTGCGGGACTTGAGCTGGTCGTGGAGGTCCACGATCAACTCGGACAGGGGGATCTCGTAGGTCAGCAGGGCCCGGCGCTCGTCCAGGTACTCCATGTTCTTCTGAATGCCCCGGCGCCCAGTGACCAGCTCCATCACCGGGCCGATGTACTCACTGGGGGTGACCATGGTCACCTCGGCCCAGGGCTCCCGAACCTCCTCGATATCGCCCTCGGGAGGCAGGTCCGCGGGCTTGTCCACCACTACCACCTCGCCCTTCTTGGTGAGAGCCTCGTATTCGACGTTGGGGGCGGTAACGATGATGTCCAGGTCGTACTCGCGCTCCAACCGCTCCTGGATGATCTCCATGTGGAAAAGGCCCAGGAAGCCGCAGCGGAACCCGAACCCCAGGGCCTGGGAGTTCTCCGGCTCCCAGACGAGGGAAGCATCGTTGAGGCTCAGCTTCTCCAGGGAGTCCCTCAATAGGGCGTAGTCCTCCCCCTCGGAGGGGAAGAGGCCGGCGAAGACCATGGGCTTCACCGGACGGTAGCCGGGCAGCGGCTCCACGCCGGAGGCGGTGGCCAGGGTGATGGTGTCCCCCACGGCGCAGTCATGTACGCTCTTCAGGCCGGTGGCGACGTAGCCAACCTCGCCCGTGGTCAGGGTCGGCACCGGGCTCATGGCCGGGATGAAGGCCCCTACCTCGATGGGCTCGAAGCGCTCGCGGGTGGCCATGGGCATGAGGACGGCATCCGAGGGCAAAGCCCCGTCGAACACCCGCACGTAGGCCACCACTCCCTTGTAGGAGTCGTAGTGGGTGTCGAAGACGAGGGCCCGGAGAGTCTCGTCCTCAGCGGCGCGAGGAGGGGGGATGCGAGCCACCACCGCTTCCAGGATAGCATCAATGCCCCGGCCATCCTTAGCCGACGCCAGCACTACCTGGTCCTCATCGAAGCCGAAGAGGTCGCTCAGTTCGCGAGCCACTTCCTCCGGTCGAGCACTGGGAAGGTCGATCTTGTTGACCACGGGGACGATGGTGAGGTCGTGATCCAGGGCCTGGTATAGGTTGGCGATGGTCTGGGCCTCGACACCTTGGGAAGCATCCACCACCAGGACCGCGCCCTCGCAGGCGGCCAGGGCCCGCGAAACCTCGTAGGAGAAGTCCACGTGTCCGGGGGTGTCAATCAGGTTCAGCTCGTAGCGCTCGCCCCCTTCGGGCTGGTAGTGGATGCGCACCGCCGAGGCCTTGATGGTCACTCCCTTCTCGCGCTCCAGGTCCATGGTATCGAGGACCTGCTCCATCATGTCGCGCTCGGAGATGGTGCCGGTCCTCTCCAGGAGGCGGTCGGCGAGGGTGGACTTTCCGTGGTCCACGTGGGCGATTATGCAGAAGTTGCGTATCAAGTCTCGTTTCATAGTTGCTCAACCGGACATTATACCGGGGAGGGGCCCTATGGGCCACACCGACAAGGTAAGCCTATGGTCGTGAGGACGACTTGCCGCTCGGGGGGTGGGGAGCCTCACGCAAAGACGCCAAGACGCAAGAGAAGGAAGGCGCTGTACTAACGGGCGCTGTCCACGGTAAGCGTGCCCAGTTCTATAGTGGGGCCGAAGCCGGCCAGGGAAGGGTATTCATACATGCCGGCGATAAGCCGGTACTGGCCGGCTTCGGCATCGGCGGGCACCCCAATCAGGTGCTCGTCGCGGAGAACCTGGCCGGGTTTCCACAGAGTGGCGGGGTAATAGACGCCCCCGGGGCGATGATCACTTCCGGGCCAGGCCGCCTCGCCCTCCGCCGTGACCACGTGGACGTAGGAGGAGTAGGGGTAGGCGAGCGGCTCCAGAGGCTGCCAAAAGAGGGTGATGGTGGCGGTGGCGCCCGAGGCTACCCCGTCTTCGGGGAGGTCGCTGCCCAGCAGCCGGAGTCGTCCTTCCAGGAGAGCGTCCAAGGGGTGATTGGGGGCCTGGTTCCAAGCCCCGACCACCCGGATCAGCGGCGGCGTCGCCGGAGCCAGGTGGTAAGCCACCTCCAGCCCGGGCATGTCCTTGATGAGGTACACTTCTCGGCTGGCGGCGAGGGCTTCGGTGACTACGGCACCGATATCCGCGAACTCGGATTCAGGTACTATCAGGGGGAACAGGCCGACCAGATCCGGGCGTAGGCCGTCAACGTGCTGGTAGTACCACATGGGCATGATCTCGTTGCGGTCGTTGGAGACTAGGGCGGCCCCGAGGGGGGCCGATGCCAGTATGGCCTCCCAGCGGCTCTCGGGAACCCGTGGGACGGCGGCGATGGCCTCACTGCGGGCGCTCACCAGCCGGGGGATAGTCAAGGCCACCAAGAGCACCGCGGCGGCCGGGGCCAAGGCGGGCAGACGCCGGAGCTGCAGTGAAGTCAACCCCACGCCGGCCAGGCAGCAGGCGATGAGGTATACGGGCAGGTAGAAGACGTGGATGTCCCCGATGTCGTAGACCAGGTTGAAAGTCAGGTTGGCCACCAGGCCGAACAGGATCAAGGTCGCGGCTGGGCGGTGGCGGCGAGCCAAGGCCGCCGTTCCGAGGGCCGCCAGCCCCCAGACTATCGGACTCAGCTCGTGCAGACCCCGGGTCAGGGCGGTGGCGGCGCGCTGAGGAAGGCCGTCAAGGGTGATGGCGCTGCCGAAAGGCCGCCCGAGAACGAAACCCACGAAGTCGGTCCAGGTGTTCCGGTAGAGGGTTAGGACGGAGTCCGGTCCCAGCGGGAGGGTCAGGTAGGGAGAGTGCGGGGCTCGCAGGGGGATATAGGCGTATAGCAGCAGGGGTAGAGCGAGCGCGCCCAGGGTGGCTAGAGCCTCCCGCCTGGTGGGCCGTCGGTGCGCCGGCATGACCGAGGCCAAGACCGCCCCGGGCAGATAGAGCAGGAAGGTGCGGTGATGGGTGAGGCCGATCCCCGCTACCAGGCCGATCATCCACCAGCGCCGGGGCTGTGATCCCAGGGAGAGAGTCACGAGGAAGAGAGCCGCCAGGAGCAGGGCATGGAGGGTATACACCTCGGCGATGATGCTCTGGGACCAGAAGGTGGGAGAGGCGACCAGAGCGAGCCCCGCCCCGGCCGCCGCCGACCAGGCGCTCCAGGCCGTGGCCCTGGGAGTGAGCCTCAGCACCAGCCTGGCGGCTAGGCCCACCGATAGGGCGGCAAAGACCGCCGACAGCAGGTTCATCCGGTAGGCGGCCGAGCCGATGAGCAGGGCGTGGCTCCAGGCCCACCCGAGCAGGAGGTACAGCGGGTAGCCGGTGGGATGGGCGATCCCGGCCAGGTAAGCGGCGAACTGGAACTCGCCGGCATCCGCCTCCAGGACCCCCGGGGCCACGGTGAGCAAGTAGATGGCCAGGGCCAGGAGGCCTAGGCCGGTCGAGACCAGGCTGTCCCGCCGAGAGGTGCGGCGCACCGCTAGGGCAGAGTCTGGAAGGTCAGGTCGGAGACGGCGGCCGAGAGCTCACGGGAGTCGGGCGAGAGGCGCAGATAGGCCTCCTCGCCGGCCGCCTCTAGGGCCGAGCCGGCCATCGCGCCCCGGACCCCTAGGAGGGCGTAGCCGGCCCCAGGGGCTGGGCACCAGGCGGCACCGGCACTCTGGAGGGCCTCGCAGATGGTCACATCCACTGTTTCCGGGACCCCGCCTTGGGCGGCCACCGCCACCCCGGTTCCGGGGACGGCCGCTTCCAGGAAAGCCGCCATGTCCGGTCCTCGATTCCAGGCGAAGCCTCGCAAATCGAGCAGAGCCCCGCTTCTGATGTCGAAGAGGGCCACGTTCAGGCCTTCCAGGTGTTGAGAGCCGTCTTGGTCGCCGATGGTGATGTAGGCCAGCTCCGGCCGGCTGTTGACCTCCAGATGGGCGGGGGCCCGATATCCGGTGCCGCCGAGGGCGTAGGCATCTGGGTTGACGTCAATCGGGCGACGGGAGTAGCCGGTGACGATCTCCAGCCGGTTCAGGCCCTTCTGGAGTGCGGTGGCCGGCACCTCGGCGGAGTACTGCTGCCAACCTGGGGAGAGCGTGAAGCTCCCTACTAGATGGCCGTTCACTCTCAGGAAGAGGTCCTGACGGGCGGCATCGGAGTGGGCGAAAGGCATGGCGGTGAGAGCCAAGGCCCGCACCGACGGCTCCTCCACGGGCAGGAACACCTCCGCCTCCGTCCCCAAGACCCAGCGTCCCGCGGCTCCCCCGATCTCCTCGGGCTGCGACCAGCCTTGGCCCAGGTACATGGCCTGCTCGGCGTCGCTCAACTCGAGAGAGACAGGATTGGGGATATCCGCCTGGCCGACGCGATAAGCTACCAGGTTACCATCGGGTGAGACCTGCTCATCGGTGAGGTCGAAGACGCGCGCGACATAGGCGAAGGCGTCGGCGTAGGTGTCCTGGTAGGGGAGGCGGCCCTCGATTGGTCCTTGAACCACGAGATAGCGAAGGTCAAGGAGAGCGGCGAGCTCGGCCGCTTGCCGGCGATCACTCTCGAGGTCGAGGTCCTCTGGAACCTGGTAGGCTTCGATGTCCAGGAGGTGCGCCAAGGGCGCTACTCGACGGTAATACTCGAAGACGATATCCGGAGCGCGGGAGACATTCCCCCCAAGGATGTGTTTTTCGTGGGCGCTCTGGTAGTACTGGAGTTGGGTCCGCTCGGCCCCTAGGGTGCCGAAAGAGCTCCGCAGCCCGAACGGCAGGACCAGGATGGAGTAGTCGTCCCGGTCCTCTCCCAGGCGGGCATAGAAGTCGGGGATGACGGCGTTGGTGGTGGGGAGGGGGACGGACAGACCATCCCACACCAGGGCCAGGATGGCGACGGCACCCACGGTGGCCATCAGCCACCAGCGCCGGTAGAAGGTCATGAGGTAGTAGCAGCCCAGTCCGACCAGGGGGGCCAGCCCGAGCACGATCAAGACGCTGAAGCGGTTGGGGGCCCGGCCGGCGCTGATGAGGGGAAGGTAGTGCAGGAGAATGTAGGGCAGAGGCACGGTGGTTTGGAGGCCGTCCAGGTTGAAGAGCCAGCGACCGTTGATCTGGAGCAGGGGCCCGAGGCTGAGAATGGTCCCCAGAAGGGCGGTGAAGACCCAGGGGAGGGTGCGACGACGATAGGCCAGGACCGCCACCCCGGCCAGCAACAAGGCGGCGTAGCCCAGGAAGACGGTGTGAACGTCGCTGAACCGTCCGGCCCCGCTGAACGACAGGCGCAGGTGCTCCACCCAGG
>JBBQIE010000011.1:0-14018 GCA_038324625.1 Anaerolineae bacterium
TAGAAGGGGTTCCGAGGCTGGTCCTGGTCCTGGGCCCGGGCCTCGAAGTCCAGCCTGGCGGATGGGACGGGATCGGCGTCCTGAGCCTGCACCATCTGCGGCACGAACTCGTGGTCCGGCAGGCTCCGGATCCAGTCCCAATCCTCCCGGCGCAACCGCTTGCAGGCGTTGGCCTGGAGCCAGTCTACCAGAAGGGACTTTCCGTTGCCCGGCTCGCCATGGAAGAACAGGATGCGAGGGTCGGGGGGCTCACCGTTCAGGCGCTCGCAGAACATCCGTATGAACGGCTCGCGATCGGTGAAGAGCTCTAGAGCCCGGGGTCCTTCCGTGATCGTGTCCTGCCCACCGAAGATGGACATGCTCCCTCCCGCCAGGATACCTCCAGCGTCGCGCGGCAGCAGGCGGTGATCCGCCCCTGCACTCAGCTATCCGCCGCGCCCGCTGACAGCGGGCCCCGAGCCGGCCCGGGAGCTGCTGGGTGCGTTCCCCATTCCCCGACACGTGCCCTAGGGCAGCATCCGGTATTCGACCCCTAGCCAGACGGCGCCGCTCCCATTGGGTCCTCGCATCAGTTGCACCCGAACCCCCCGCTCGATCTCCCGGATGCTTCGGGCCCACCAGGTTATGTAGGCCTCATCCCCGGGGCGATACTGCTGCAGAACCTCCGCGAGCGTAGCCGGCCCGATGTCCTGATTGTCAATGGACATGAGCACGTCTCCCGGCTCCAGGCCGGCGGCCTCAGCCGGGCTGCCCGGCTCTACGGTGAGAATGAGAGCCCCCGTCTCCGGGCGGAACTCCGGGAACACCGGGGCCTCTCGCTCCACCCGCGGCGCCGACCGCGGGGCCGGGGCGTAGTAGTCGTGGGAGTCGCGATCGGCAATGGTGGTAAAGAAAGCGAACCCTCCCGCCACCACGGCGCAGCCCAGACATAGGACCAGGAATAGGCCGATGACCACCACCACGGCGATGATCCAACCGCTGTTGTTCTTCCTCTGCTCGCTCACGCTCACCTCCCTACGAGCTACGCAACCGAGCCATGACACGATCTTGGCATTTAGCCTATCAGGGCTCTATGATCCCTGTCAATAGTCATCCTGGGCTGGGTGTATCTCAACTTGGGGGTGAGTTCCGGTGCCCGATCCAGACCCACGCCCGTCATGCTGAATGGAGCGCTCTTCAGCGGAGTGAAGCATCTCGGCCACGCGAGGTAAGATGTTTCGCTGCGCTCAACATGACGTGCTGGTGCGAGGCTGGCAGAACCCGGTCCTCTCCCTGCCCCGAAAATGAGACACACCGCCTTCTGGGTTCTGGGGGGCAGACGTGGATCTCAACGGCAAGGTGGCACTGGTAACCGGAGGCTCCAGCGGCATCGGACTGGCCACCGCCCGTGGGCTGGCGGCCGAGGGCGCCGACGTGTGGTTGGTGGCCCGCGACCACGACCGGCTGGAGGCCGCCCTGGCTCAGGTGCGGAGCGCGGCCCAGTCCCCGGAGAAATGCGGCCTCTTCGCCGCCGACGTGTCCGATGCCGATCAGGCGCGGGCAGCGGTGGCAGCGGTGACCGCGGCCACCGGCGTTCCCGACCTGGTGGTAAACTGCGCCGGGATCGCCCATCCCGGCTACTTCCAGGATCTGGACCTCGACATATTCCGCCGTACCATGGACGTCAACTTCTTCGGCACCCTCTACGTGACCAAGGCGGCCGTGCCCGGCATGATCGCGCGCCGGTCGGGCCACATCGTCAACGTCTCCTCCATCGCCGGGTTCATGGGCGTGTTCGGCTACACCGCCTACGGGGCCTCGAAGTACGCCGTGCGCGGTTTCTCCGACGTCCTGCGGGCGGAGATGAAGCCCCTCGGCATTCGAGTGTCGGTGGTGTTCCCGCCCGACTGCGACACCCCCCAACTGGCCTACGAGAACCAGTTCAAGCCGTCCGAGACCAAGGCCCTGTCCGGCAACACCACCTGCATGTCGCCCGACGCCGTGGCCGCTGCCATCATCCGGGGCATCAAGCGGCATCACTACGTCATCATCCCCGGGCTCGAGGGCAACCTCCTCTACCGCTTCTCCGGCCTGCTCCGGGGCGGCGTCTACCCCATCATGGACTTCATGATCGCCCGCGCCCAACGGAAGGATGCCCACTAGCTCTGGCTGCTGGACCGAGGTCCGCGGCAGACCCTATACTCGGGCCCATTCCGGTGAGGCCCCACCCCTCGCGGTCGGAGCCCAAGGCCACGGTTTCTAGGAGCCGGCATGATCCGAGCCCTCTACTGCGCCGCCGACGGCACCGCCTGTCAGGCCCTGGACATGAGCCAGGTGCCCAACAGGCTTCGAGATGAAACCGGCGTCCTATGGGTGGACTTCATGGGAGAGCCGCCCTCGGTGGATGAGCCTATCCTGCGAGAGGTGTTCGGCTTCCATCCCCTGGCTGTGGATGACGCCCTTCGAGAGACACACGTGCCCAAGCTGGACGACTGGGGCCAATACCTCTACCTGGTGCTGCATTCGCTCATCTATGATGACAACAACGGCAACGAACCCATCGGCACCGTGGAACTGGACATCTTCCTGGGCCCTAACTACCTGGTAACCCACCATGACCGCCCGGTGGCAGCTTTGGACCGAGCCTGGGACCTGGTCCAGCGCGACGAGCGCCATGCCCGCGCCGGGACCGAGCGCGTCCTGTACCTACTGGTGGACGAGCTGGTGGGCTCCTACATGCCGGTGCTGGAGGCGCTCGAAGACACGATAGATGCCATCGAGGATGTCATCTTCGGAGACCCAGGCCCGAAGATGGTGGAACGCATCTTCACCCTGAAGCGTTCCCTGCTGCGGTTACGCCGCATCATCGCCCCCGAGAGAGAGGTGTTGAACAAGCTGGCTCGCGACAATTACGCCGTGGTCCGGCCCGCCAGCCGAGTTTTCTTCCGCGACGTGTACGACCACTTGGTGCGCATGTACGACATCACCGAAAGCCTCCGCGACCTGGTGTCGGGCGCCCTGGACACCTACCTCTCGGTGATCAATAACCGCATGAACGAGGTCATGAAGACCCTGACGGTCATCACCACCCTCTTCATGCCCCTATCCTTCCTCACCGGCTTCTTCGGGATGAACTTCTTCCAGCCGGTGGCCTCGCTTCCCGCCTGGACCAATGTGCCGGCATTCCTGATCGCCCTCTCCATCATGGCCCTCACGCCGATAGGCATGTTCCTCTGGATGCGGCGTCGCGCCTGGATGTGATCCCCTTACTAACCTTCGCGACTTTGCGTGAGACCCCTTCTGGGCCCATCAGCACCTCCCTGGCCGGGCCGAGAGGTGCCGTATGGCGCTGCGGCGGGATTTGCCAGACTCCGACTCTCGTGTAGACTGCCCGGACCAAAGTTAGAAAATCATTAGAAGTGCAGTTGGGGCTCAAGCCTGTCAATCAATTAGCCGATATGCAGCACAGGGAGGGTACATTGCGAAATCCTGGCATAACGGCGAGAGGGCTGTACAACACACTCACACTGGCGCTGCTCTTACTCGCTTCCATTCTCCTCTTTCCCAACCACGGGGCCGCTCTGGGGCCGGATCTCGGTGGGGTCATCGCCGTCGAGCCACCGACGAGCCCCGCGGACGAAGCCGTCACCTCATCACTGGCCGCGGCCCCGACCTCCAACTGGAAAGTGGTATACGTGGTCGGTGAGGTGGTCGGTGAGGTGGACGGTCCATCCGGCACCATCACCCTCGATTACATCCAGGATGCCCGAGAGAACACCACTGCCTTGCGCGGCATGGGCATGACCGTAGCCGAGTTCTATCCACCCAACAATCGCTGGGCCGATATCCGAGCCGCCGCCGTGGATGCTCGGGTCATCATCTACGCCGGCCACGGCATCAGCTGGGGTGGCGATCCACCCGAGGTAGGTGGATTCCGTCTGCGCCCGGACGAAGCCGTCAGCCCTGACCAGATCCGCAACGAATTGCGCATGGCACCAGGGGCCATCGCCATCCTCAGCCACGTATGCTTCGCCTCCGGCACCTCCAGCGGCGACGCCACCGGGATCACCAGCGAGGAAGCTCGCAGGAGAGTGGCGCAGTACTCTCAGCCCTTCCTCCAGGCCGGGCTGATCGGCTACTACTCCAGCTGGTACTACGGCTTCCCCGCCGCCCTCCTCACCAGCCTGGCCTCCGGCATGACTCAGCAGGCAGCCTACGAGGCCTACCACGACTTCGACCCCCAGTCGGTGGAGCGCTACCAGCACCCGGACTTCCCCCAGCTCGCCCTATGGCTCGACAAGGACGACTGGCCGGACTGGCCCGGCTTCCAGTACAACTACGCCTTCGCCGGAGCCCCCGCCCTCCGCCTCACCGGGGACTTCTCGACCCCCAGCCTCATCCTCAGCCCTCAGACCATTACCCTGTCGGCCATACCCTCCGGGCCACCTCAGGTGCTGGCCATTCAGGTGGGCAGCACCGACGGAGCCACCGTGACCTGGACCGCCGGGGAATCGCCGGATCAGTCGTGGCTGAGCATCCAGACCGTGAGCAGTCCCAGCGGTCAGGTGCTCCTGATCACCGTGACTCCTCCTTCATCTCTGGGCCACTACACCACCGACATCTCGGTGGTAACTTCGGACCGGGCCTTCGCCGAACGCGAGGTACGGGTTTCCATCGCCTTGGATGTCATGCGACTCACCCTGGTGCCCTTCGTCGCCAACTAGGTGCCGTGCCGCTCGTATCGAGCGCCGACGAGGAGCGTGGGACCCGCTGGTCCAATCAGGCTCCGCCCCAGCGCCAATTGCGGACCTCGGGCAGATCCTCGTCGTGCTCCTCAATGTACCTTCGATGAGCCGCCAGTCTTTCCTCACATCGATCAATGACGTCTCCAGCCCGGGAACGGAGCCGAGAGACCCGCTGCAGGGCCGCGATGGCCAGTTGGTATCGGCTCATCTGGTTCAGCACCAGCATGTCGAACGGGGTCGTGGTGCGCCCCTCTTCCATGTAGCCACGAACGTGGAAGCGAGTCGTATTGGGACGATGATGCACCAACTCGTGGATGAGGCGGGGATACCCGTGGAAAGCGAATATCACCGGCCTGTCCTCGGTGAAGAGGCTCACGAAGGTCTCATCATCGAGGCCGTGCGGATGATCGCGGTATGGCATGAGAGTAAATAGGTCCACCACATTGACCACTCTCACCCGGAGTTCCGGCACCTCGCGTCGCAGCAGATCCGCCGCCGCCAGAGTCTCCTCCGTGGGCACATCCCCCGCTGCCGCCAGGATCACATCCGGGTCGCCGCCATCGTTGCCGGCCCACTGCCACACCGAGGCCCCCTGAGCGCAGTGCTCCCTGGCGGCATCCATGTCCAGCCACTGGGTGATCATCTGCTTGGAGGCCACGATCAGGTTCACGTAGTCCCGGCTCCTCAGGCAATGATCCGTCACCGATAGGAGACAGTTGGCGTCGGGTGGGAGATAGATTCGAGCCACGGAGCCCTTCTTGTTGGTGATGTTGTTGATGAAGCTGGGCACTTGGTGCGTGTACCCATTGTGGTCCTGCCGCCAGACGTGGGAAGTGAGCAGATAGTTGAGTGAGGCCAGCGGCTCACGCCAGGGAGTCTCATTGGAGACTTTCAGCCACTTGGCGTACTGGTTGAGCATCGAATCCACGATGGGGATGAAGGCCTCGTAGCAGGGGAAGATGCCGTGCCGGCCGGTCAGCAGGTAGCCCTCCAGCCCGCCCAACACGGTGGCCAGCGCTCCCAGAGAGCTCCTCGCCCTATAGCAGAAGAGAGTGACCGCTTCGGACGCGGTAGGGCTCTCCGCCTCCACCTCCAACAGTGACCGCATGTCGGAACTCAGCCCGGACACCCCCAGGAGCCCGGACCTTCGATTGACAAGATCGGCCACGGCAGACGGTTGCAGTTCTTCCTCATGCATGAGATGTAAGACAACCCCCAGGTCCAGATCCCCCGGGCGCGTGCCCATCATGATCCCGCCCGCCGGGGTGAGCCCCATGGTAGTATCGAGGCTACGGCCCCCAGAGACCGCGACCATACTGGCCCCGTTGCCTAGGTGGGCGATGATTACCCTGCCGGCGGCGGCCTCAGGCCCTGCCTCTTGCGCCAATGCCCCCACGATGTATTCGTAAGAGAGGCCGTGAAAGCCAAAGCGAATGACTCCCCTATCGGTGAGATCCCTCGGCAGAGGGTAGGTTCGAGCCGGCGTGGGCATGTCTCTATGGAAGGCGGTGTCGAAACACGCCACTTGCCTCAGGCCCGGCAAGCGTCGGCTAACGGCAGCAATGGCCTTGATCTCATGCGGCAGATGCTGGGGAGCGAGGGATATCAAGCCTTCCAGCGCCGCCATCAACCTCGGCGTCACCAGGTGCGGTCGTCGGTAGGCCAGGCCTCCATGCACCAGCCGGTGGCCCACCCCGTCCAGGCCTAAGCCCGAGTCAGGGTTATGCTCTTCCAACCACCGCAACAGGGTCGCCAGGGCCGAGTCGTGATCCGGGAGATCCAGGTCCGCGCCGGCCAGGATCTCCCCTTGGGCGTCCCTAACCCGCAGAAAGCCACCCTTGAGGCCCTGGCGTGAGCAATGCCCACCCCGCTACAATGTCAACATGTGTACCCATCTCACTGTGAGGAAACAACCATGATACGAGTGCTCTTGGCCGACGATCACGCGGTGGTCCGCAGAGGAATCCGCGAGTTCCTCGAGACCGAGGGGGATGTCCAGGTCGTGGCCGAGGCGTCCGACGGTGAGGAAGCCAAGGAAGCAACCATGCGGCTTCAGCCGGACGTGGCCATTCTGGACGTGCGCATGCCCGGGGCCACCGGCATCGAAGTGACCCGCTGGCTCCGCGAGCAGCGGTCGAGGGTGGGCGTGCTCATTCTCACCGCCTACGACGACGATCCCTTCGTGTTGGCGGCTCTGCAAGCGGGGGCGAACGGCTATGTCCTCAAGACCGCGGACGCCGAGGAACTGGTCAGCGCGGTGCGGGCCGTGGCCGAAGGCCGGTCGGCCCTGGATTCGACTGTGGCCCAGCAAGTGATCGCCCATGTGGCCGGCGGCGGTCGAGCGCCCGAACTGGTGGAGCCCCTCACCCCTCGCGAGCAGGAGGTACTCCAGCTGGCGGCAGCAGGGCTCACCAACCGGGCCATCGGCGGCCGCTTGGGCATCAGCGACCGCACGGTTCAGGGACATCTGGCCAACGTCTACGGCAAACTCCAGGTCTCCGGCCGCACCGAGGCGGTGACCAAGGCCCTGCAGCTGGGCCTGATCCACCTCCCGGACGACCCGGGTTGAGACCCCGCCTTTTCCGCCATCTGGGCGGCTTACGAGTGCAGATACTCCTGTGGTCCGTCGTGCCCGCCATCCTCCTGGCAATGGCCTTCCTCCTCACTGGGGTTCGTGAGCATCAGACGGCTATGCGGGCCAACGTCGCCGATCACGACGCCAAGCTCGCCCTCTCCCTGGCCGGAGGCCTATCGGCCGATGTGTCTCGCTACTCCACCGCGTTGGCCATCCTGACTCAAGCGGACCTCAGCAACGCCGGTGATCGCGTGGAGTTACTGTCCGCCACCGAGGCCGCTCTTCCCGGCCTCGCCGTGACCGTCCTCGATTCCGCCAGCCGGGTTCTCGCCGGATCGCCGCTCCCGCCAGACCATCCGATCATGGGCCGAGCCGAGGCGGCCACATCGCCGATGCTGGATTCCGAGGGCCGGACGCTGCTCTGGCGGGTGCCCGGAAGAGACGGCGGCGTGGTTGTGGCCCGGCTTTCCCTGGACCGAGCTGACCTCCAGGCGACTCTGGATGTCAGCGACGTGGCCGGGGAGGTTCGCGTTCTCGTAACCGACGGGCAGTCCATCCTGTATCCTCAGGGGGCGGGCGACCGTTGGGTAGAGCCGGGCTCGATCCCCGGGGTGGCGCAATCCCTCTCCGGTGAGGCCGGAGTCACCTTCGCTCCCAGTCCCGATGGCGAGATGGTGGTCGCCTTTGCCCCAGTAGACAGCCTCGGCTGGGCCCTCATACTAGAGGAACCTTGGCTGCCTCTGGTGGCCCCATTGCTTCAGCTCGACCGAGTTCTGTTCTTCACTCTTCTCATGGCCGGGGCTACTTCGCTGCTGGCCCTGGTTTTCGGGCTCCGCTTCATCGTGCTGCCGCTGCGGAGGTTGGGGGCGGAGGCAATCCAGATCGGAGCCGGTGACTTCGACGCCGCCGGCGCTCCCGTGGGCGGCGTCCAGGAGATAGAGGAGCTTCGTGGGACTCTGGCGGCCGTCGCCGACCGGCTCCGCCACTACCAAGAGAGGCTGGAGAGCCAATTGGCGGCCCAGGTCCGGGCCCAGGAGGAAGAGAGGGCCCGTCTGGCCCGTGAGCTACACGACCAGACCATCCAGAGCCTGGTGGTTCTCAGCCAACAAGCCCAGATGGCTCAGCGCACCCTCCGCCAGGAGCCCGACACCGCGGAGGAGCGCCTGCGGTGGCTCAGAGAGAGCATCGCCGAGGCCATAGATGGCGTCCGCCGCCTGAGTCAGGCGCTCCGTCCCCTCTATCTGGAGGACCTGGGGCTGGTGCCGGCGCTTGAGTTGTTGGCCAAGGAGGCCGGGGCCGAGTTCCAGACCTCTGGGGAGTCCCGTCCCTTGGATCCGGCCCGCGAGCTCAGCCTCTACCGCATCGCCCAAGAAGCACTCAACAACGCTCATCGCCACGCGGATGCCCGGCACCTACGGATCGGCCTGTCCTTCCGCGAGACTGAGGTGGCCCTCGCCGTCACCGACGACGGGCGCGGGTTTTCGGTGCCGGCTCGTCTGTCTCAGCTGGCTCAAGCCGGACATCTGGGTCTCCTGGGAATGCGGGAGAGGGCTCAGCTCGCCGGCGGGGGTTTGTCCATAGCCTCGAACCCCGAGTCCGGAACCACGGTGGAAGTCCGACTCCCCTACTGACCGCGCCTCGCCTCGACCAGGCCAAACGGCCTGGTCGCAAACGGGCCACTCAGCTCTGCCCCCCGATCACCCTCTCCTGTATCCTCGTGATAAGCGGCCGATAGAGCGAAATCGAGATCCGGGACCGTCCGGCGGAGCGGCCGCGAACCGTATGCAGGAGAGCACATAATGAGATCACGCATTGGCAGACCCTTGCTTTATGCCATCACCAGTCTGGCGGTGGTCGGCTTGGCCATAGCGGCCTTCAGTCTACCGGCACTCGCCCAGGGGCCGTGGGGTGGTTGGGGCCGACCAGGGGGAATGATGGGATGGCCCGGAAGAGGCGGCAGCGCTAACTGCCCTCTTCAGGGCGGCGGGGGACCCTTCGCCCCCGCGGGCACCGGCGACCCCTTGACCGTGGACGAAACCCTATCGGCGGTGGAGGGCTATCTTTCGTCGCTCAATGACCCCAACCTAGCGGTCGCGGAGATCATGGTCTTCGATAACCACAGCTACGCCCGAATCGTGGAGAGGGACACCGGTATTGGGGCCCTGGAAGTGATCGTAGACCCAACCACCGGCGCGGTGTACCCGGAGATGGGCCCCAACATGATGTGGAACCTGAAGTACGGAATGCACCGGGGCTTCGGTGGGATGATGGGCGGGATGATGGGACGGGGCGGATTCGGCGCCCGCCAGTCCGGTCCGTTCGCGACCACCCCATCGAGTGAAATGGATGTCACTGCCGAGCAGGCACGAGAACTGGCCCAGGCATACTTGGATCGCACCTACTCCGGGCGCTTCCAGGTAGCGGAGGAGGCCAATCCCTTCTATGGCTACTACACCATGGATATCGAGGAGGACGGCGGCGCGGTGGGGATGTTGAGCGTTCACGGCTACAGCGGCGACGTCTTCCTCCACACTTGGCATGGCCAGTTCGTCGAGGCTGCCCACGACCTCGAATAGGCCAACCAAGACCGGCCTGACCCACGTTAGCCTCGCATTCAGCCTGATTGTTCACCCTATCGTTAGGATCCCTCTCTCAGCCAGGCCTCTCACTCCCCAGGAGGCCTGGTCTCCTTTGATCGGCGCGTATGGGACCGCACCCAGGCCGAATGGCGGGAGCCAAGCAGCCCTGGCATTCGGCCGCGACAGGCGCTATGCTGGTAACAGAACCATACAGTACAGGAGCAACCGATGTATTATAGGATGCCGATCGGTGGCGAGGCCGCGGAAATGGAAGCAAAGCTGATAGGCGCCCTGCAAAACGCCGGCCTGACGGCCTATCGCAGCTTCAGCCTGTGCGAGGCCCTGCGAGCCCTTCCCGCCAGTGGCTGTGCTTGCCACGGTACGCCTAGATGCGGCTGCCTCTACAGCGTCTTCCTCGCCTATGGCCCCGCCTCCCCTCCAGTCCTGATCGTGGCCCACCATCGCGATCGGGTACTCGAGGTCGAGGTCCGGGGTGAGTTGCAGACGGATCTGGCGAGGGCGGTGATGGACGCGCTCCTCGACTTTGGGCACGATGCCATGACCCGCGCACATCCCCGGACCGAGCCTGACGCGGCTGGGAAGACCGGTTCCACCGCGGCGGCGGACCGGAGACCAGTCTGCTCAGGCCTCCGGGTGCCTTGATCAGTTTGGCATTGGGGGGTACTCTGGGCCATACGCATTGAAGTCACTAGTCGCATTACTGTTTTGAGGTGGCATGTGAATGAGCTGTTTGTACGCGAGAAGAGCAATCCTCTAATCACCCCCGCCGATCTTCCCATGAAGGCCAGTGCTGTGCTCAACCCAGGCGCCGCCCTAGTGGACGGTGAAGTAGTGCTCCTTCTGCGCATCGAGGACCGGCGCGGCATCTCCGAGATCCGCACCGCCCGCTCGGCCAATGGGGTGGACGGTTGGCGAATTGCCGGCCGGCCGCTCCTCGAGCCGGATCTGCCCGAGAACCCCTTCGAGGAGTGGGGCTGCGAGGATGCGCGCATGACCCAGATCGCCCCCAATCGCTGGATGATCGCCTACACCGCCTACTCCCGCTACGGCCCCGCGGTGGCTCTGGCCACCACCGAGGACTTCGACACCGTCAACCGCCTTGGTGTGGTGCTTGCCCCCACCAACAAGGATGCCGTGGTTCTACCCCGCCCCTTCGATGGGTTCTGGATCCTCTTCCACCGTCCGGTCACTGGTGGGGGGGAGCACATCTGGTACGCGTGCGCTCACGAATACGGGGACATGATCCATTGGAGCCTTCCCGGCGTGCTGATGCCGGAAACCGGCGGGCCCTGGTGGGACGGCCTCCGGATCGGCGTCGGCGCCCCGCCCATCGAGACCGAGGAAGGCTGGCTCCTCATCTACCACGGAGTCAAAGACATGGGCGGCCGCCCGGTATACCGGTTGGGCCTGGCCCTGCTGGACCGCGACAACCCTCGAAAGCTGCTGGCCCGAGCGACTGAATGGGCCTTCTCGCCGGAGACAGCCTACGAGCAGCATGGTCTGGTGCCCAATGTCGTCTACACCTGCGGGGCCGTTGACCGCGGTGACGAGGTGTGGATGTATTACGGAGCCGCCGACACCGTGATCGGCCTGGCCCGAGCCAGGAAGGCCGACCTCCTTTCGTTCGTGGGGCAACACGACTACCTCGGCGAAGTGGGACGGTCCAAGGGGATGGCCGAGTGAAGACAAAACACGGTCCGTTGGCAGAAAGGAGCCATCGTCCGGCCCCCAGTTTCTCGGCATGGCCACTGAGACTGGCCGGGCTGTGGCTGCTTGCCCAGGGATTGCTGCGGCTCGTCCGCGGGCCCGGGGCTCGGCGCGGAGGCCTTCTGAGGCTGTTGGGCCTAGTCGAGACCTGGCTGGGATTCAGGGCGCTGGCAAGCGCCCCGGCGACTGTGCCGGAGCTGTACCGTATGCTGGCAGGGTTCTACGACTCAATCGCCTTCGTTTGGCGCGACAAACTGTACCCCGATGCCTACCGAGCCCTCGACGTAGCCATGACCGAGGCTCTCGCTGACGGAGGCCGGGTGCTGGACCTCGGCTGCGGCACCGGCGGCAACCTCGAACGCCTCTTGGCCTTGGGCTTGCCCTTCTCAGGCTACGTGGGAGTGGACCTGTCGCCGCAGATGTTGGCCCAGGCCCGCGCCAAACTGGGTGGCGAGGCCCGGGCCGAGTTTCGCGAACTCGACCTGGTGAACGAGCCTCTTCCGCCCGGCGACTTCGACCTGGTGATCTCCACCTGGGTGTTCGAGCACCTCGAGGACTCGGTGCCGGTGGTCACGAAGGCGTGGCAGTCCTTGGCGCCGAAGGGTAGGATGCTTCTGCTCTTTGAGCTACAGGGCACAGACCTATCCAGTCGCCTGATGGAGCGGGCCTGGGGCTGGTTCAACGCTCGGATGGTTCCCGAGAGCGAGATCAGTCGCTATCCGGGGCTGGCTTGGACCAAACGCTTCAGTGGCTTGACACCCGTCGTTCTCGTGGGTGTTCAGAAGCCTGGGTAGTCCGAGGGCTGCCATCGCGCGGTGTCCGTACCCATCCGGTTGACGAAGTCGGTGTTCAGAGCCGCGCCGACCAGCGACGGACCTGCCGTCAGAACGCTTTTCCTATCGTGACTATTGGAGGCAGTTAGGAATGCCCAACGAAACCCAGCATCACGACTCCGACGGGGACCACGCGCATCACGATAAGCACGAAGCTCACGCCGGGCACTCGGAGGGACCGGCCCGACTGGACCCGATGGCTCACGAAATGGACCTCGCCGGCCATGGGCCGGCAATGGGGCCCGAGCACCAGGAGCCGGCACACCACGGTCAGATGGATCCAGGCGGTGGTCTGGATCCGAGCGACCACGGGGGCCACGAGGATCACGCGGCTCATGCCGGCCACACCGACGGAGCCCCTCACCAACACCCGCCCAGCCACGGCGGGGAGCACTCCGGTCATGACATGGAGAGGGGCCACGGAGCCCATACCGATCACACCGGCCACGAGGAGATGTTCCGCCGCCGGTTCTGGGTCAGCCTGGCCCTATCCATCCCCGTGCTCCTCTTCAGCCCCACCATCCAAGACTGGCTCAACTTCCAGACCCCGCCATTCACCGGCAGCCAGTGGATCACACCCGTCTTCGCCGCCGTCGTCTTCCTCTACGGAGGCGTCCCCTTCCTGAGAATGGCGGTGCCCGAGCTGCAGAATCGCCGGCCGGGCATGATGACCCTCATCTCCCTGGCTATCACGGTGGCCTTCGTCTACAGCTTGGGAGCCCTGCTCCTCCCCAACGAGGCCACCTTCTTCTGGGAACTGGTGACCCTAATTGACATCATGCTCCTCGGCCATTGGCTGGAGATGCGCAGCATCCGCCAAGCCTCCGGGGCCCTCGATGAGCTGGCCAAGCTCATGCCCGACACCGCCGAGCGCATCGGCCCCGAAGGGGTAGTACGGGAGGTGCGGGTGAGCGCCCTCGCCACCGGCGACCTGGTGCTGGTACGGCCCGGTGGGAGCGTCCCCGCTGACGGGGAAGTGGTGGAGGGCGAGTCCCACGTGAACGAGGCCATGATCACCGGTGAGTCCCAGCCGGTGTCCAAGGAGCCGGGGGCCAAGGTGATCGCCGGGACCATCAACGGCGGCGGGAGCCTGCGGGTGCGGGTCACCGCCGTCGGCGAGCAGACGGCCCTGGCCGGCATCATGCGCCTGGTGCGCGAGGCCCAGCAGAGCAAGTCCCGCACCCAGATGCTGGCCGATCGGGCGGCCGCCTGGCTCTTCTACATCGCCCTCGGGACGGCGGCCCTGACCGCCGTCGCCTGGACCCTGGCGATCGGTTTCCAAGTAGACGTGATAGCCCGGGTGGCCACGGTGCTGGTCATCGCCTGCCCCCATGCCCTGGGCCTGGCCATCCCCCTGGTGGTGGCCATCACCACCACCATCGGCGCCAACCACGGCATCCTGGTGCGGGACCGCCTGGCCATGGAGGAAGCCCGCCGGGTTGACACCATCATCTTCGACAAGACCGGCACCCTCACTCGCGGCGAGTTTGGCGTGGTGGGCCTGTCCACCGCCGAGGGTGTGGATCCCGATGAGGCTCTGGCTCTGGCGGCGGCGGTGGAGGGCGACTCCGAGCATACC
>JBBQIE010000012.1:0-13783 GCA_038324625.1 Anaerolineae bacterium
GCACTCGGGAGCGGGTGAAGATCCTGGCGGGTGGGGAAGTGGACCGCCCGATGACGGTCAGGGCCCACGGGTTCTCCGAGGCGGCTCGCGAGAAGATCGTGGCTGCCGGCGGCCAGGTCGAGACGATCGAGGGCTGATTGCGACTACCGGGTGGGACGGCTAGGGCTGAGGTACGGGTGAGATGATAGAAGCACTCCGCAACGCGATGCGCATGCCGGACCTGCGGAAGAAGGTCCTGTTCACGCTGGGCGTGCTGGTGGTATATCGCTTCGCTTCCCACGTGCCCGTTCCCGGGGTGGATCGGGAGGCGCTCAGATTCGCCTTCAGTGGCGGCTCCCAGACCGGCCAGCTTCTGAACTTTCTCAACCTGCTTTCCGGCGGGGCCCTGTCGCAGTTCTCGGTGGTGGCGCTCGGGGTGTACCCGTACATCACCGGGCAGATCATCATGACCCTGCTGCAGCCGCTGATCCCGAGCCTGGAGGCGCTGGGCCGGGAAGGCGAGGCGGGGCGGCAGAAGATCACCCAGTACACTTACCTGATCACCATCCCCTTGGCCCTGCTTCAGGGCGTGGCTCAAGGGGCGCTGATGGTGCAGCAAGGGGTGCTGACCCGCTTTGGGCTCGGCGCCAACACACTAGTCACCGTTTCCATTCTGGCCAGCCTCATCGCCGGCACCATGCTGGCCATCTGGTTGGGAGAGCTGATCACCCAGGAAGGGATAGGTAACGGCATTTCCGTCATTATTCTGGGTGGCATCGTGGCCCAGGTACCCAGCAATATCGCCAGATTGGTGGTCGGTGACGTAAGCGGGCTCATCATCTTCCTGATCATCACCGTGATCACGGTGGCGGTAATCGTGTTCGTGCAAGAGGGAGAGCGGCGGATCCCCGTCCAGTATGGGCGGCGGGTGGTGGCCATGAGGGGCAATCGTCTGCGAGTGGCCGGGGGTCAGGCGACGCACGTGCCGCTGAAGGTGAACTCGGCGGGAATGATCCCCCTGATCTTCGCCCAGGCCTTGCTGATCTTCCCCAGTGCCATCGCCGGCTTCTTTGCCGGGTCTCAGTCCACCGCGATTCGGGGTGTGGCCAACTTCGTGGTGGCCAACTTCGGCCCCAACGGGAACCTGTACTGGCTGCTTTACTTCCTGATGGTGGTGGCCTTCACCTACTTCTACACCGATGTCATGTTCCGGCAGCAGAACCTGTCAGAGATGCTGCAACGACAGGGTGGATTCATACCCGGCATTCGTCCGGGTAAGCGCACGGACGACTACTTGAGCACGGTGCTGCGACGTATCACCCTGGTGGGAGCTTTGTTCCTGGGTACCGTCGCCGTTCTGCCCTTCCTGGTGCGGGGACTGGCGGAAACCAATACCATGTTGATCACCAGTGCCGGATTGCTGATTGTCGTGGGTGTCATCCTAGACACCATGCGGCAGTTGGAGGCGCAGTTGTTGATGCGCCGCTACGAAGGCTTCTTGCGACGGTAAACCGGGGGCGGCTATAATGGTAACTTCGGGACGCATGTTCATAGTACTGCTGGGAGCCCCGGGCGCCGGGAAAGGCACTCAGGCCGAGCAGTTGCAGGACGATCTGCGGCTTCCGCACGTGGCCACCGGGGACCTGTTCCGTCAGGCCCTCAAGGAGCAGACCGAACTCGGCAAGCTGGCGCAGTCGTACATGAACAAGGGGCAATTGGTTCCCGACGACGTGACCATCCAGATGGTGAAGGAACGCCTGGTTCAGCCGGACGCCCAGAGAGGGGCGTTGCTGGACGGGTTCCCTCGAACCCTGGAGCAGGGTCGGGCCCTGGACGCCATGCTCGCCGAACAGGGCGATAGGGTCGCGGTGGCGCCCTACATCGAGGTGGACCCGGACGTCTTGCTGGCCCGGTTGGCTGGGCGGTGGGTATGCCGAGGCTGCGGGGCCGTCTACCACATGCTCTACAACCCTTCATCGCAGGAAGGGGTCTGCGATGAGTGCGGCGGCGAACTCTACCAGCGCAGCGATGACACGCCGGAGACGCAGAAGCGGCGCATCGAGGTGTACTTGGAGGAGACGGCGCCTCTGATCGAGTACTACCGGGACAAGGGCGTGCTGGTCGAGGTGGACGGCGAGCAGGACATCGAAGGCGTCCACGAGGACCTGCTGACGGGAATCCGAAGTGCGGTTGATGGGCGTTCGTAGTCGGCGCCCGCCGGTTCGAGGCAAGAGTGCCGCCGAGATCGAGAAGATGCGGGCGGCGGGTCGGATCGTGGGTCGGGTGCTCCGGCTGCTCGCGACCGAGGCCAAGCCGGGAGTGACCACCGCTCACCTGAACGACCTGGCCGAGAAGGCTATCGCCAATGCCGGTGGGGTACCTTCATTCAGAGGAGTGCCGCCCCTGGTCGTGGGGGCCCCAGCCTACCCGTCGGCCACCTGCATCTCGGTGAATCAGGAGGTGGTCCACGGGCTGCCCGGTTCCCGAGAGCTGAAGGACGGGGACCTCGTGAGCGTGGACGTAGGGGTGATTCTCGATGGCTGGCACGGAGATGCCGCCGTAACTTTCGGGGTGGGGAGCATCAGCCCGGAGGCTCGACGGCTGATGGAAACCACCAGCGAGGCCCTACAAGCGGGTATCGCCGCTCTGCGGTCGGGGGGGCGGTTGGGCGACGTCTCCGCGGCCATTCAGGCGCGGGGAGAATCGCGCGGTTACGGCGTGGTTCGGGATTTCACCGGACATGCCATTGGCCGGGAGATGCACGAGGGGTTCCAGATCCCCAACTTCGGCCTGGCAGGGACGGGGTTACGATTGCGACCGGGAATGACTATGGCCCTGGAGCCAATGTTCACCATTGGCAGTCCGGAAGTGGCCATAGAGGCGGACGGCTGGACGGTGGCCACGCGCGACGGGAGCCTGTCGGCTCACTTCGAGCACACCGTAGCCGTCACTAAGGGCGAGCCGATAATACTGACATTGCCCGAGTAAGAGGGGTACAGGAAGATATGAAGGTAGCACCGTCAGTCAAGAAGCGATGTGAGAAGTGCAAGATAATCCGGCGCCGAGGCGTGGTGCGCATCATCTGCACCAACCCCAGGCACAAGCAGCGCCAGGGTTAGGCCGAGCGAGAGAGAAGGGGAGGCAGCATGGCTCGTATTTCCGGCGTTGACTTGCCGAGAGACAAGCAGGTGGAAGTAGGGCTGACCTACATCTACGGCATAGGACGGACGACCAGCAAGAAGATCCTCTCCCAGGCGGGTGTTGATCCTCAGACCCGGGTGCGGGAGTTGACGGAGAGCGAGAGCAACCGGCTCCGCGAGTTGGTCGAGCGCAACTATCGCGTCGAGGGTGACCTCCGGCGCCAGATGGCCATGGATATTCAGCGTCTGGTCGAGATCGGCAGCTATCGGGGCCTGCGTCATCGTCGTGGGTTGCCGGTTCGGGGACAGCGCACCCGCACTAACGCGCGTACCCGTCGAGGCAGACCGAAGACGGTTGCCGGTCGGCGGCGAGCTCGGGCCAAGAAGTAGACGGTTGCTTGGGCCCCACCATGAGTGAGGGCTAACAGGGAGGATAGATGGGCCGAAAGAGAGGTGCGGTTCGCTCTCGGGCGCGCCGCGAACGCAGGGCTGTGCCGCAGGCAATGGGGCATATCACCGCCACGTTCAACAACACCATTATTACCATAACCGATCGGGATGGGAATGTGATTGCCTGGTCCAGCGCCGGCGCGGTCGGCTTCAAGGGCTCACGGAAGAGCACTCCCTACGCGGCCCAGTTGGCGGCCACGGCTGCCCTCCGTTCCGCCGCTGATTACGGTGTGCGCGAGATTGATCTCTATATCAAGGGGCCCGGCCCCGGCCGAGAGGCGGCGGTGAGGACGTTCCAGAGCTCTGAGGTGACGGTGCGGTCGCTGGCAGACGTAACGCCGGTCCCCCACAACGGGTGTCGGCCGCCGAAGAAGCGACGTATCTAGGCCGGGCGAGCGCCGGCGGCAGCATCCGAGGGAGGAAGAATGGGTAGGTATACAGAGGCTGTCTGCAAGCTGTGCCGTCGAGAAGGGCAGAAGCTCTTCCTGAAGGGCGAGCGCTGCTACAGCAATAAATGCGCGGTTGAAAAACGAGCCTATCCGCCCGGCGATCACGGTCGGACCAGTCAGTTCCGACGGCGCTCGGAATCTGAGTATTCGATTCAGATGCGCGAGAAGCAGAAGGCCCGGCGGATGTATGGGGTGATGGAACGGCAGTTCCGCCGTTACTTTGCCGAAGCGTCGCGAGTGCAGGGGCAGACGGGCCAGATGTTGCTGGTGCTGCTGGAGAAGCGGCTCGACAACCTGGTGTACCGTGGTGGTCTGGGGCGGTCGCGGGCCGAGGCCCGGCAACTGGTGCGGCATGGCCACTTCGACGTCAATGGAACTAAGGTGAACATTCCCTCGTTCCAAGTCAAGCCCGGCGATGTAGTCAGGGTACGAGACAGAAGCAGGGACGCCGTCATCTTCGATCTGGTGCGAGAGACCGGCTCTCTGGTGCAGGTTCCTTCGTGGCTGGATGTGGACGCGGACTCGCTGAGCATCGTGGTGACGGGTGAGCCGCAGCGAACGGATATCGAGGTCGGGCTGAACGAGCAGTTGATCGTCGAGTATTACAGCCGCTAGGCAGGGGCTCGACGGATGATCGTGTGCCTGTTAGTGAATCCGCGGCCAGCCTAGGAGGGTAAGTCACTTGGTGGATAAGGTATTCCCGAAGATAGAGGCGACTGCTGTCTCCAAGCAGTACGGACGGTTCGTCATCAGTCCTCTGGAGTCGGGTTACGGGCTGACGCTCGGTAATGCCCTGCGACGAGTGTTACTGTCATCCCTGCCGGGGGCGGCGGTGACCTCGATGCGGGTGATGGATGTGCAGCATGAGTTCTCTCCCATCCCCAACGCGCGAGAGGACATGACGGCTCTGATGCTCAACGTCAAGCAGATCCGCTTCCGATTGGAGGGGGTCGAGTCCAGCCGAATTCGCCTCCGGGTGAGCGGCCCGGCGGAGATCACCGCCGGGGATCTGGAGACGCCGGCGGGGGTGGATGTCCAGAACCCGGAGCAACATCTGGTCACCCTGGGCGCGGAGGCGACGGACTTCGAGTTGGAGCTGATGGTCTCAGAGGGCAAGGGGTATTCGCCCTCCGAGGAGCGCGGCACCCTGCCGATCGGGGAGATCCCGGTGGACGCGGTGTTCAGCCCCATACGGCGCGCCACCTACGTGGTGGAACGGGAGCGAGTGGGCCCGACCACGGACTTCGACCGGCTGGTGCTGGAGGTCTGGAGCGATGGCACCGTCAGCCCGGAGAAGGCCCTGAGCCGGGCGGCGCGGATACTGGTGGACCTCTTCGAGCTGGTGACCATGGCCGAGACAGTGGAGGTCAAGACCGACGAGGAAGCGGAGATCGAGGCGGAGGAAGAGGCCGCCGCTGCTTCCCTGGAAACCCCCATCGAGGCCCTGGAACTCAACGTGCGGGCCTACAACTGCCTCAAGCGGGCCGGAATCGCTACCATCGGGCAGGTGCTCGATAAGCTGGTCACCAATGAGAACGACCTGCTTGAGATCCGTAACTTCGGCCAGAAGTCCCTGGAGGAGCTCAAGGAGAAGATGGGGGAGAGGGGCCTCTATCCGCCTCCAGAGGGCTACATGCCGACAGAAACGGGGCTGGGGGACGAATCCGACGACGCATCCGATGATGAAGATGCCGTGGTCGAAGACACTTCTATAGACGCGGGGTTGCTACAATGAGGCACAGGGTTGGCGGTCGCCGGCTGAACCGCTCGACGGACCAGCGGCTGGCGCTACGCCGAATACTGCTGACGGAACTGTTCCGCCACGAGCGCATTCGCACTACCGAGGCGAAGGCTAAGGCCATTCGCGCCGACGCCGAGCACATCGTCACCCTGGCCAAGCGTGGTGATCTGGCAGCGCGGCGACGGGTCTCCACCATGCTGACTGATGAGACGGTGGCCAAGGAGCTATTCCGCGATGGCACCTTCGCCGGGCGGTTCAGTGCCCGACAGGGTGGCTACACTCGCCTTCTGAAGCTGGGCCGTCGCCCTGGCGACGCCGCCGAGATGGTCTTCATCGAATTGGTGGACTGATCCGGCTCCTTCGGCACCGGTGGCCTGGTACCTAGCGGTTCTGGAGTATGACGGCACCGACTTCGCGGGTTCACAGGTGCAGCCGGGGGAACGTACCGTACAGGGTGAGCTGGGGAAGACCCTCAGTGCCCTGGCCGGGTCCAGAGTACCAACCGTCTTTGCCGGAAGAACGGACGCTGGAGTACACGCGGCCGGTCAGGTAGCGGGCTTCTGGCTGGATTGGACTCGGGGTAGCGACAGGCTGGCGGATGCCATTACGGCGTTGTCGCCGCCCGATGTCTCCGTCCCGATGGTGGCCACGGTTCCGGAGGGGTTCAACCCTAGGTTTTGGGCCCAGAGGCGCCGGTACCGGTACCGAATTCTGGTCGGGCGACGTAGGTCGGCTCTCTGGGAGCGTTGGGCCTACCAGGTTCCCTTTGCGTTGAACCTAGAGGCCATGAGATCGGCGGGGTCGCGGCTGATCGGCCGGCACGACTTCGGTGGATTCGGGCGGCCGCCTCGCGGCGACAACACCTGGCGAACGGTGAGCCGGCTGGACGTCGAGGTGACTGGCTCCCTGATCCAGGTGACGGTGGAGGCCGATGCCTTCCTGCGGCGTATGGTTCGCCTCCTGGTCGGAGTGCTCGTGGACGTGGGCCGGGGCCGGAAGGCGGTGGCCGACATTGAGGGGCTATTGGAGCGATCGGTGCCGGGCCCCATCAGTTCGGCGGTGCCGGCCAAGGGCTTGACCCTGGAGGCCGTGGCTTACGACCGGGCCCGGCTCGGCTGGGGCGAAGGGGTCTGGTGGAGCAACGAGCCGTTGGGCTCGGAGACAGGTGTCATTTCGGAACGAGGAGTTCGATTGTGAGGACGTTTACACCCACTCCTGAGGATATAGACCGCCGCTGGTACGTGGTGGATGCTGAAGGCAAGACCCTGGGCCGGATGGCTACCGAGATCGCTCGGGTGCTGAGCGGCAAGCACAAGCCGACCTATGTATCTCACATGGATATGGGTGACTTCGTCATCGTCATCAATGCTGAGAAGGTGCAGGTCACCGGCCGCAAGTTGGACCAGAAGATGTACTACCGTCACTCCCAGTATCCTGGGGGTCTGCGGAGCATCAGCCTGCGGGACCAGTTGCGGCGTTTTCCCGACCGAGTCATCCGATCGGCGGTGAAGGGTATGCTGCCGAAGAACACCGTTGGCCGGCATCAGCTCAAGAAGCTGAAGGTCTACGCCGGCTCTGAGCATCCGCACCAGGCCCAGAAGCCTGAGGCGCTGGCGGTCTAAGGTTCACGCTGGGCTGTGCATGGCTATTGGGTTATTGAGGGAGGCATCTGAATGGCGAATGAGGCTTACCATTACGGGACCGGTCGTCGTAAGACCTCCAGTGCCCGAGTGAGACTGTATGCCGGGCAGGGCACGGTGGTCGTCAATGACAAGCCCGGCCAGGAGTACTTCCCGCGGGAAGGGGATGTGGACGTGCTGCTCGAACCCCTGGCGGCTACCGACCTGCAGGGCAGCTTCGATGTAGTGGTCAAGGTCGCCGGCGGGGGTATCACCGGGCAGGCGGAAGCGGTCCGTCATGGGGTGGCCCGCGCCCTTCTCGCCTTCAACCCGGAGTTGCGACCGACCTTGAAGGCCGGCGGTTTCCTAACCCGAGACTCCCGCATGAAAGAGCGCAAGAAGCCCGGCCTCAAGCGAGCCCGCAAGGCGAAGCAGTACACCAAGCGCTAGCTGGGGCGATCGCGGCGAATCGAGAGCGGCAGGCGAAGAGGCCTGTCGCTCTTTGCGTACCCATGGGATATCGGCATTCGTTCGAGAAACAGGTGTCAGGCGGGACGATCTGTGCTATCCTGCTGGCGTCGCCATTCGGCATCGGTGCGGTATAGGGGGACTCATGACGCGAGAAAGCAGACTACGTCGCGGCCGGTTCGCGGGACTCCTCGGATTGTCCCTGGCCCTGATTATCCTCTTGGTTGCCCTCGGCCCGCCCACGGCTGCCGGCGCCCAGAGCGGGAAGTCCTTTCACTGGACCAGGTACGACTACACGGTGGACATTCTCGAAAACGGCGACATGCTCTTCACAGTGCTGATGGGCTTCTCCTTCGACTCCGGCAGCTTCAGTCAGGGCTACTACGAATTCGAGATGAATCGGCTCCAGGACGTGCGGGACGTTTCCCTGCGCGAGGGATCACAAGAATACCGCCAGGTCGGCTCGGAGCAGATCGGTGGGTTCACCGCCGAAGTGGGCGACATGTTCAGCGTTCTGTGGTGGTTCCCGCCCACGGCCGACGCGGAGAGGACCTTCACCCTTAGCTTCCGGGTGGTCGGCGGGCTGCGGATCTACCCAGACGGCGACCAGTTTTATTGGAACTTCTACGCCGGGGATCGGCCCGGCCGGATCGAGAGCGGCACCATCACCCTACACCTGCCCGGCCAGGCCACCGCGGAGCAGCTGATCCTGGCGGCCGATCCGGACACGGTGGCCATCACTCAGGTGGATGCGAGCACGGTGCAGGCGCGGGTGGACAACCTGCCGGCCAATCGGCAGGTGGTGCTGCGGGTGCAGTTCCCTCACGGGATGGTCCAGGCCTCCGCCTCCCCCTGGCAGGCGGCCGAGGATCGGCAGACGGCCTACGATGAGCAATGGCGCCCGATAGTGAACCTGGTCCTGCTGGGCCTGTCGGCGCTGGTGCTTCTGGGCGGCGTGGGGGGCGTCATCGCCCTCTGGTATACCCGTGGGCGGGACAAGCCGGTGGGCTTGGTGGCGGAGTACGTGTCCGAGCCGCCGTCGGACCTTCCCCCGGGCCTGGTCGGTTCCCTGGTGGATGAGAAGGTGGACATCCAGGACATTCTCGCCACCATCGTGGACCTCGGTCGCAAGGGGGCTCTCGAGATCCAGGAGGAAGAGGAGAAGGGCTTCCTGGGCATCGGGAGCAAGAAGGACTTCACTTATCGGCGCCTGCCGGGGACGGAGCCCCTCCTCGGTTACGAGCAGGTGCTGCTGAAGGAGTTCTTCGGCGGGGCTTCCGAGATCAGTCTGTCCAGCCTCAAGAATCGGTTCTATAGCGCCATCCCTCGCATCTCCAGCGCCATGTACGAGGAGCTGACCAAGCGAGGCCTGTTCGTGGCCGATCCCCAGAAGACTCGCAACCGCTACTATGCTATCGGCATCGGCGGCCTGGTCCTGAGTTTCGGGGCCTTCATATGTCTGGCGGCGGTCGTGGCCCAGTATGCCGATACCTTCATGTGCTTGCCTCTGGCCTTGGGAGCGGCCTTCGTCACCGTGCTGATAGTGGCCGGGGCCATGGCCAAGAAGACGGAAGCAGGGGCCACCGAGGCGGCCGGCTGGAATGCTTTCAAGCGCTACCTGAAGGACATCGAGCGCTACGATGATCTCCAGGAGAAGAAGGACATCTTCGAGCGCTATCTCCCCTATGCCATCGCCTTCGGGATGCAGCGCGACTACATCCGCAAGTTCAGCGCCGTGCAGGCGCCGGCGCCCCGCTGGTACTACCCCTATCCTCCTATCATCTATGGCGGACCTCGTCCTGTCAGTGGCCTACCGGGAGATGTGACGGGCGGCGGGGCAGGCGGCGGAGGTTTGCCGAGCCTACAGGGCATGAGTGATGGCATGGCGGGGTCGCTCCAGTCCATGAGCGACGGCCTGGTGTCCATGCTCAACTCCGCCTCCAGCACCCTAACCAGCCAGCCCCGCAGCAGCGGCTCCGGCGGCGGGGGGTTCAGTGGCGGCGGTGGTGGCTTCAGCGGCGGGGGCGGGGGCGGCGGCGGTTCGGGGGCACGCTAGAAGGCGGAGGGGATCGGTATGCGTAACAGCGGCAGAGTACTCGGCATGATCCTAGTGGGCGCTGGCGTGGCCCTGCTCGCCATCGTAGTGTTATGGGTGGGAGCGGGGGTCGCCAGCGGCAAGTACGAGGACTTGGCGGCTCCGGTCTTGGGCATCGGCGGCGCCCTGATCTTCGGCACCCTGCCTTTGGCCGGTATCGGCACCTTCCTGCTGATCAAGGGACGGCAGGAAGAGAAGGCCATGGCTGAGGTGGAGAAGGAGCGCCTTCTTCTCAACATGGTGCTCACCCGTGGGCAGGTGGACATCCCCAGCGCCGTCCTGGAGTTGCAGGTGACGCGGGATGTCCTGCGGAAGTACGTGTACGATCTGGTGGGCAAAGGGCTGTTCTCGGGCTACGTGAACTGGGAGCGGGGAGTGCTCTACAGCCGGCAGGCGGCGGACATGCCGTCGGATCGGTGCCCGAACTGCGGCGGTGAGCTGCAACTGGCGGGCAAGGGCGTGGTCCAGTGCCCCTACTGCGGCTCCGAGGTTTTCTTGCAGGGATGATAGGCTATTGGTGTAGGGAGGTGACGGTATGGATATGAGAGACCGGGTGGATCAGGGGCTGGGTGGTTTCGAGCGCATTGTGAAGAAGGTGCCTGGGTATCGGGGCTACAAAGAGAAGGAGATGGCCCGCGAGGCCGATAAGCTGCTGCGCGAGCAGCTATCAGCCGACCTTCGCCAGGCCAACGACCGCTTGGCCGACGTGCAGAGGCAGTTGCTGTCGGCAGGGGCCCTGGGGGCCATGGCTGACATTGACCTGGCTATGCGCCGCTTGCAGACCCTGGCGGATACGGTCCGCACCGCCAGCTACGGCTATGCCGGCCTCTTCGATGCCGTCAAGATCAAAGAGGCGGAATTGAACGCCCTCTATGAGCACGATGCCACCCTCCTGGAGGATATCCCGACACTGGAGGCGGCCATCGGGGCGGTGGAGGTGGCAGCGGAAGATGCGGCGGCTCTCAAGGATGCCGTAGCCGAACTACTGACAGTGGTCGGCGATTTGCGCCGGACCTGGGACGGGCGCCGAGATGCCATCCTTTCTCTGGGCGGGTCGGATCAGGCGTAGGCCCCCGGAAGGTTCCCTGGTCGGGCACTGGTAGCAGCAGTAATGGGAGGTTGATATGGCAAGGGTTTTCGACGTTGTGGAGTTCGTGGATGAGACCGGGAATGAGATGGTACATCGGGTGCCCGAGTTCGGCCCCGGTGACTTCCGCCTCGGGTCTCAGGTCATCGTCAGAGAGAGTCAGTCGGCGGTGTTCTTCCGGGATGGCAAGGCACTGGATGTGTTCGGCCCCGGCCGGCATACCATAACCACGGCCAACATCCCGCTGCTGGCCGGATTGGTCAACATTCCCTTCGGTGGCCGCTCTCCTTTCACTGCCGAGGTGTATTTCGTCAGCCGCCGGGACTTCGTGGATCTGGGTTGGGGCACGGAAAATCCCATCCCCTTGCGGGACAAGGAGCTGGGAATCGTCCGGTTGCGGGCCTTCGGCAAGTATGCCCTGGCCGTGTCCGACCCGCAGCTCTTCGTCACCAATATCGTGGGCACCCAGGGCTTCTACGCCACCTCGCAGATCACCAACTATCTGCGTGGGATCGTAGTGAGCCGACTGACCGACGTCCTCGGCAGCACCGCCTCCTCCATCTTCGACTTGCCGGCGCTGTTCGATGAGCTGGGCGCCGCCATTCGGGTGCGGCTCCTGGACGACTTCAAGGCCCTGGGCCTGGACCTCAAGGCCTTCTACGTGGGCTCCATCACGCCCACGGAGGAAACCTCCAAGGCCATAGACGAGCGGGCATCCATGGGGGCCATCGGCAACATGCAGGCCTACCTCCAGTTCAAGGCGGCGCGAGCCCTGGGCGATGCCGCGCAGCAGACGGGCGGGGACGGTGGGCTGGCCGGGGCCGGCGTGGGCCTGGGCGCCGGCCTGGGTCTGGGTGCCACTATCGCCCGGGAGTTGGGTGATTCCCTTCGCGGGGGCGGTGGACAGGCGGCTGCCGGACCGGCGCCGACCCAGAACACGGTGGCCTGCCCCAAGTGCGGCACCATGAACCCGGCGGGGGCCAACTTCTGCAGCAACTGCGGCAACAACCTGGGAAGCGTCAAGTGCCCCAAGTGCGGCACGGAGAACAAGCCGGGGTCCAAGTTCTGCAGCGACTGCGGGCAGAACCTCCAGGGCGGCGCTTAGCCTCTTAGCCTCGCGCAAAGACGCTAAGGCGTGAAGATAGAGAGTGGTGAGGGCCGGCCGGAAATGAGGAGGTAGCGCCCCCCCAAGCGCGGGCCTTCTCGACCGCGGGCTGTCATCATCGCCCCTTGAGCGCGCGACTCGGCCATGCTATAAGCGTAGGACCTTGACAGTCATGGGGGTCACGGCATGGCCGAGTTGCCTTTCCGACAGATTCACCTCGATTTTCACACCTCACCCCTGATACCGGACGTCGCAGCCGACTTCGACGCCGGTCGGTTCGCCTCCACCCTGAAGGCGGCCCACGTGAACTCGGTCACCGTCTTCGCTAAGGGTCACCACGGCATGTCCTACTACCCGACCAATGTCGGCGTCGTCCACCCTTCACTGAAGCGTGACCTACTCGGGGAGATGATCGAGGCCTGTCACGCTCAGGGCATCCGCACCCCGGTGTACATAACGGTGGTGTGGGATGAACATGCCGCCCACCTTCACCCGGAGTGGCTCCAGGTCTCGACCGCCGGCATCGCCGGGGTGCAGCCGCCCTTCACCGCCGGCTGGAAGTACCTCTGCATGAACAGCCCCTACCTGGACTACGTGGCCGCCCAGACCCGGGAGGTAGTCAGCCGCTATCCGGTGGATGGGGTCTTCTTCGACATCGTCTTCCAGGTGACTCCCGGGTGCATCTGCAAGTATTGCCTGGACGGCATGGCCGACGCCGGGCTCGACCCGCAAAACGATGCTGATTTGCGGCACTACTCGACGGATGTGGCTCGACGAGCCATGCGCGGCCTGAGTGCCATCGTCTGGGAGCATCGGCCGGAGGCGGGCATCTTCTTCAATGGACGGGTGCGCCTCGCCGGGGACGCCGAATCCGGGCTTCGCGAAGAGCTGCCCTTCATGACCCACATCGAGGTGGAGTCGCTGCCCTCGGGCCAGTGGGGATACCTGCACTACCCCATGTATTCGCGCTACGTGCAGTCGCTGGGAGTGGAGTTCTTGGGCATGACCGCCCGCTTCCACAAGTCCTGGGCGGACTTCGGGGGCCTTAAGAACCGAGCGGCCCTGGAGTACGAGGTCTTCAGCATGTTGGCGACCGGGGGTAAGTGCTCCATCGGCGACCAACTGCACCCGAGGGGGGTACTGGAGCCGGCGGCCTACGACCTGGTCGGCTCCGTGTATGGCTCGGTGGAGGCCAAGGAGCCCTGGTGTCGGAGGGCAGATCCGGTCAAGGAAGTGGGAGTGCTGGTGGGGGTCGAGGGCTGGGATCGGGGAGCCGACACTACGCCCGAGGAAGGGGCCACCCTGATGCTCCTCCAGGCGCAACGGCAGTTTCAGCTGATTGATCGAGAGAGTGAGTTCGGGGAGCACGGCTGCCTGATCGTACCCGATCGCGCCGAGGTCGATGGGGAGCTGATCGCCAAGCTGGAGAAGTACGTGGCCGCCGGCGGCAGCCTGATCGTCAGTGGGGGCAGCGGCCTGAGCGGTGGACGGCCTGACCTGGAAAGGCTGCTGGGGGCATCCTACGCCGGCGAGCCCGACTACACCACCCATTACATCCATGCCGATCCGGCCCTGGGCCTCCCGGATATGGAGCACGTCATGTACGAGGGGGCGACTCTGGTGCGACCCCAGGGCGAGGGGAAGGCCCTG
>JBBQIE010000013.1:0-13706 GCA_038324625.1 Anaerolineae bacterium
CAGCAGGTCGGGGTCGAGGGCGATGACGTCGTCGGGGTAGCGCTCCAGGGCGCTGGGCTTGGCGGAGGCGGGGTAGCCGGGGCTGTTGGGGGAGATGACGTTGGCCCCGATCCCCCGGTTATGCAGGGCCACCGGGGTACACTGGAACTCGCCGATGAGCCGGGCCACCACGTTGGCCCAGCGGCGACCCTCCTCCGAGGTAGAAGCCCCGGCCACGTGGCTCTCCCCCAGGACCACCAGGGTATGGAAGGGCTCGGGGTGCCGGTCTCTGGCGCTCATGTTCGCCTCCTATACCAAAGCCAAGGTGCAACCCACACGAACCTCCTGGCAAACCATGCCGCTTTCACCTTGGCTTTGGTTGAGGCGGCATCGGCCTAGCGGGTGGCCGATCTCAGCGGGGGAAAGATACACCGCCCATCGCCGGGGCGTCCAGGAGACCGAGCTCTCAGGTCTCGGCTCGCTCTACCACCAGATGCAGCCCCTGGACGGATATCACCCGGACCGGGGTTCCCGCCGGGATGGGGTCGCCGACGGTCTCAGCCGACCAGAGTTCCCCGCGCAGGAATACCATCCCTTGGGGGGCCAGTCGCTGCCGGGCCTCACCCATCATGCCCACCAGGCTCTCCCGGCCGGTGGCGGCCGGGCGTCGTTGGGCCATGACCGCCTTGGAGATGATGAAGGCGAAGAAGACCCCGGAGAAGAGGCCCACCGTGGCCACCAGGGTGAGAGAGACTCGATACAGGGGGGAGTTGAAGAGGACCAATGATCCCAACACGAAGGATATCACCCCCATTACCGTCAGGACCCCATGAGTGGGGGCCTTCACGTCGGCCACGAAGAGGACGAAGGCCAGGAGGATCAGGCCCAGGCCGGTCCAGTTCACCGGGAGCACCCCCAGGGCGAAGAAGCCCAGGACCAGGCAGATGGCCCCGATGACCCCGGCGACGTAACCCCCAGGGCTGGAGAGCTCGAAGAGAAGGGCGTTGAGGCCGATGGTGAGGAGGATAAAGGCCACGTTCGGGTCCAGAATGATGTGGAGGAACTCCTCCATGGGGGTGCGGGTCACCGGCTGGAGGGGAGCGGAGGCGGTATCGAGGGTGACCGTCCCTCCGGCTGTCGGCACCTCCCGGCCGTCAATCTCCCGGAGAAGGTCCGCCGTCGAGGGGGCGACCACATCCACCACCCCCAGGCTCAGGGCCTCGGTGGCGGAGAGGGCGTCCGCCTCCAGGACCGCCTTCGATACCCAGGCTCGGGCCTCGGGGCCGCGGCGTTCGGTGAGGGCCTCCAGGTCGGCGATGACGATATTCTCCGCCTTCATCCGTTCCGTCTCGCCCATCTCCCCCTGCATACTCACCGGGCTGGCGGCGCCGATGCTGGTGCCCGGGGCCATGGCCGCCAGGGATCCGGCCAGGGTGATAATGGTGCCGGCGGAGGCGGCGGTGGCCCCGGCCGGAGCCACGTAGACCACGATGGGCACGGTGGCGGCCTGCATACTCTGGACGATCTCGCGGGTGGTGGCCAGCCCCCCGCCGGGGGTGTCCAGCTCGATGACCAGGGCGGCGGCGCCGTTCTCCTCGGCGAGGGCGATACCGCGGGCGATGTAGCTCTGGGTGATGGGGGTGACGGGGCCCTTGACGGTGAGAACGTAGGCGGGGGCGCCGGATTGGGCCCGGGCGGGTAGGGCCAGGCAGAGGGCCAGGCCCAGCAGGGCCAGGACGGTCCACCATCGGCGATTCGTACCTGTCATATCCGCTCCCTCCGTTTCCGCCCGGGCCCCGAAGGCGTTCGGCGCCTGCAGGGTCTCTTATTCTAGCCCGCGGGTGGGTGGCGGTAAAGGCAGCACGAGGGGAGGGATACATAACCCGTTGGGTACGGTTGACTTCCGCGCGTGTCTTCGCCACAATTACTCCACCTGGTTGACGGGAAGCGCGTCACAATCGAGGATATGGCCCGAATCGGGGACTCTTGCCGGTTAGGCCCTCAAGAGCGGGGCCGGCTCGGGGAAGGCCGGTGCTTTGTCTCGCCGGGAAGGAGGTGGAGGGAACCGAATCTAGGTATCGCGGTAGCGCACGTTATGTAGTTCGAGTGCATTCGTCTGATCTCCTAATGGGAGGAGTAAGCCGATGTTGGCAGCCGACAAGTGCAAGCTGAGTCGCCGAGCGTTGTTCCGCCTGAGTGCCATCTGGACCGGCACCACCCTGCTGGCCGCCTGCGCCCCGGTGACCACCCCCGAGGCCACTACGCCATCCGCCGCAGGGGCTACTACCGAGGCCACCACCGCCCCCGCCGCCCAGCCGGGCGAGTATCCCCGCTCTCAGACCCTCATCCTCTACATGCACGCCCGCAACCCCGACCCGCGGCAGATGAACATGTTCACCCCCAACAACGCCTATGGTTGGCACAGCAGCAGCGGCGGATCCAATCAGCTCTGGTTCGTCAACTCCGATGCCGGCCGCACGGAGTGGTGGCTGGCCACCGGCTTCGAGTACGACGAAGACTACCAGGGCATGACCATCAACCTGCGCGAGGGCGTCCTCTGGAATGACGGCGAGACCTTCAACGCCGATGACGTTGTCTTCACCCTGGACATGATCTCCAAGAACCCCACCATGTCCTACGGCGCCACCATCGCCGAGTGGGTCACGGCCATCGAGAAGGTGGACGATTACACCGTCCACCTGGCCTTCAAGGAAGTGAACCCCCGCTTCCATCTGAACGTCGCCGGCACCTGGGGGATCAGCATGGTCCCCGAGCACATCTGGGCCGGCCAGGACCCGCAGACCTTCACCAACTGGGAACCGGTGCATACCGGCCCCTACAAGATCATCAAGGCCGACGTCGAGGAAGAGGTCTTCGAGCGCATTGATGACTGGTGGGGCAACGACGTCTTCGGTCAGCCCGCCCCCAAGTACCTTATCTGGCGCTATCTCGCCGCCGAGACCCGCATCATCGAGATGAGCGAGCACCGGCTGGACGCCGGCTACCTGGGCGGGCCCACCGACTTCCTCGAGGTTCAGAAGCGCAACCCGGACGCCATCGCCTGGTTCGACGGGCCGCCCTATCAGTGGGTTGACCCTTGCCCCCGCTACATGATGCTCAACCAGCGCCAGTGGCCCTTCGACGATCCCAAGGTCCGCCGGGCCATGTCCTATGCCATTGACCGCCAGAAGGTCATTAACGTGGCCTATGAGGGCTACGGGCTGACCAACGAGCTGATGGTGCCCCTCTACGCCACTCACCAGGCCTTCCGGGATGCCGTGGCCGATGTGATCGAGACCTACGAGCCGGTCAAGTACGACCCGGAGGCGGCCGAGGCCCTCATGCTGGAGGCGGGCTACGCCAAGGGCGGGGACGGCATCTGGGCCAAGGACGGCAAGAAGGTGAGCGTCACCGCCATCAGCGGCTCCTGGGTGCCGGAGCTGCTCCGCATCGGACAGGTAGCGGTGGACTCCTGGAACGCCATCGGCATCGAGGCTACCGCTAAACCCCAAGAGGGGGCCGGCTTCAATGACCCTTGGTCCCAGAAGACCTTCGAGGCCATCACCGGCTGGATGTGCCAGACCTGGTACGACCCCTACTTCATGTTCGAGAAGTACCACAGCAAGTACGCCGTGCCGGAGGGAGACACCACCGGCTCCAACGACGCCGGTTACGCCAACCCGGAGTTGGACGCGATTGTAGATCAGTTGGCGACTCGGCCCTACGACATGGATGACCCGGAGACCCGGCAGCTCTATCATGACGCCATGGAGATCCTCACCCGAGACACGGTGTTCATTCCCATGAGTCAGTCCATGTTCACCCTGGCCGAGGACACCTACTACTGGAAGGGCTGGGCCACCTCCGAGGACCCGTACGCCGTGCCCGGGACCTGGGTGCCCATCTTCACCTTCAACTTGCTGAAGATCCAACCCACCGGCAAAGAATAGGGGCCGGGCCCCCGCGCCGGCCCCGAGGGAGGGCGCGGGGGACGTTTGGATCGCGAACGACACGAAAACAGGCGAAAACGCGAAAGGTTGGCGTCAGGCAGTGGGGTCCGGTTCTCCGGGGGTTCTGCGAGCCCGGACCCCTCTCCCAAGCGCCAGGCAGTAGCCCGGCTATCCCCCGACGCGGAGAGGGGAGTTCCGGCTCCCCCTTCCCTGCGAAGGAAGGGGGTATAGCCAGGCTACTGCCTGGCGCAATAGGCAGAAGCGTAGCGCCTGCCGCCGGGGGGTTAGGTAAGCCCCGTCCAATGGAGGTCGTTGCAAGGAAGAGATGATACCTCTGCGTTACGTGTTCAAGAGACTGGGGACCTATCTGATCACCCTGGTGGCCGCCTTCACCGTGGTCTTCCTGATCTCCCACCTGGCCCCGGGTGATCCCATCGGCGCCATCATCACCCAGATGTCCCTGCGGGGGCAGCAGATCCCTGACGCCGACAAGCTGATCGCCGCCTACCGGGAGATGTTCGGCCTCAACGGCAGCCTGCTGGACCAGTACCTCGCCTACCTCGGGCAGGTCTTCCGCGGTAACCTGGGTCTGTCGTTGGCCTTCTTCCCCTCACCCGTCTCCGCCCTCATCGCCCGGGCCTTGCCCTGGACCATCGGGCTCCTCACCGTCACCGTCATCCTGAGCTGGATCCTGGGCAACCTAATCGGGGCCCTGATCGGCTGGTTCAACGAGTCCAAGATCAACGCCGTCATCGCCGGCGTCAGCCTGGTCATCAGCCGGATACCGTATTACGTCTTAGCGGTGGTCCTCATCCTATTCTTCGCCTCCCTCATCCCCATCTTCCCGGCCACCGGGGCCATGCGCATGGGAGCCGTGCCCCGGCTGAGCCTCGACTTCGTCCTGGACGTGGCCTACCACGCCACTCTGCCGGCCCTGTCCATCATCCTCGCCTCCCTCGGGGGGTGGGTGATCGGGATGCGCAGCCTCATGATCAACATCCAGGGGGAGGACTACATCCTCTTCGCCGAGGCCAAGGGCCTGAAGCGCAGCACTATCATGATGCGCTACGCCGCCCGGAACGCCCTCCTGCCCCAGGTGACCGGCCTGGCCCTCTCCCTGGGCTACATCGTCAGCGGGGCCCTGCTCACCGAGGCCATCTTCGCCTATCCCGGCCTGGGGAACCTGTACATCACCGCCCTGGGCCTGAACGACTACAACCTCATCCAGGGCATGACCCTCCTCATCATCTTCACCGTCCTCACCGCCAACCTGGTCATAGATCTTCTGTACCCGCTGATAGACCCGCGCATCCGCTACGGGGACAAGTGAGTATGGGCCGCGCCCGACAGCTCCTCTCCATGGTCACGGTGCTGGGCCGGAACCGGAAGTTCATCCTGGGCTTCGTGCTCCTGGCCCTCATCGTCATCGCCGGCCTGCTCCCCAAGGTGCTTGGCATCCCCTACCCTGAGTTCGGCTCTGCCCCTTCCTTTAGGCAGCCCTCCGGCGAGTTCCCCCTGGGAACCGACGGCCTCGGGCGGGACTTGCTGGTGGTCTTGCTCTACAGCATCCAGACCTCCCTCTACATCGGCTTCATCGCCGGGGGCATCGGCACCGTGCTGGGCCTGGTGGTGGGCCTGCTGGGAGGCTATAAGGGAGGGACGGTCGACGACATCCTCCGCAGCCTCATTGACGTCTTCCTGGTCATCCCCCTCTGGCCCATCCTCATCCTGATCTCGGCCTCGGTGCAGAGCCTGACCGTTCCCCTGCTCGCGGGCCTGCTGGCCGCCTTCAGCTGGCAGGGCTCCGCCCGCACCATCCGGGCCCAGACCATGACCCTCAAGGAGCGGGAGTTCATCAGCATCGCCCACCTTTCCGGGGCGGGGACGCTGGAGATCATCTTCGCCGAGATCTTCCCCAACATGCTCCCCTTCGTGGCCGCCGGCTTCGTGATGTCGGTCACCGGGGCCATCTTGGCCGAGGTCTCCCTGGAGGTGATCGGCCTGGGGCCGCCCAAGGCCACCTCCGTGGGACTGATGCTCTACTGGGCCCAGCAGTACTCCGCCACCATCAAGGGATGGTGGTGGTGGCTGGTACCTCCCATCGTGGTGCTGATTCTGATCTTCACCTCCCTGTTCCTGCTCATCATGGGCCTGGACGAGGTCTCCAACCCCCGCATGAGGAAACTATGACGGCGCCGCTCTTGAAGGTTGAGGACCTGAGGGCCTACTATCGCACTCGGCGCGGGCCGATCAAGGCGGTGGATGGGGTGGATCTGGCGGTGTCCCCGGGGGAGATCTTCGGCATCGCCGGGGAATCGGGCTGCGGGAAGTCCACTCTGGCCAAGGCCATGCTCCGGCTCCAGAAACCGCCTGCCTACATCGCCGGGGGGAGCGTGAGGTTCGGCGACACCGACATCATGGAGCTGAGCGAGGAGGCCCTCCGGCGCCTGCGGGGCGGGTCTCTCGCCTACATCCCTCAAAGCTCCATGAACGCCCTCAACCCGGTGATGCGGGTGCGGGACCAGATCGTGGACGGCATCGCCGCCCACGAGAGCTTCTCCGGCGAGGAGATGCGGGAGCGAGCGGACCGACTACTGGACTCGGTGGGGCTCCCCGATCGCTCCGGGCGCATGTACCCCCACGAGCTCAGCGGGGGCATGAAGCAACGGGCCGTCATCGCCATCGCCATCGCTTTGGGCCCCAAGCTGGTCGTCGCCGACGAGCCCACCACCGCTCTCGACGTGGTCACCCAGCGGGGCATCGTCCAGGCCCTGGCCGGCATCAAGGACCGGCTGGGGACCTCGATCATTCTCATCTCCCACGACTTGGCGGTACACGCGGAGATCGTGGACAACCTACTGGTGATGTATGCCGGCAAGGTGGCCGAGATCGGCAGCGTCTACGACCTGTTCGAGGACCCTCTGCACCCCTATAGCCAGGTCCTGGCGGCGGCCATTCCCTCCATCGAGGAGCGCCGCGAGATCAAGGGATTGGCCGGCCAGCCTCCCAACCTGCTCACCCCTCCCCCCGGCTGCCGCTTCGAGCCCCGCTGCCCCAAGGCCATGCCCATCTGCAAGACCAAAGAGCCGCCCCTGATCGAGGTGGCCCCCGGTCGGCGCGTGGCCTGTTTGCTTTACGGGGGGTAGACTGGGGGCAGTGGATAGTGGCGAGTGGGTAGCGAGTGCGGAAGGGAGGTGCGTCAGTGAGTGCATTGCCCAAGCGCGAGAACCTGCGGCGCCTGGTGGAACTGTTGCCGGAGCGAGATCTTGAGGTGGTGGAGCGGGTGCTGGAGGGACTGATATCCTTGGAGAGAGATCCAGTGCTGGCCGCTTTCCGAAACGCGCCGATGGACGATGAGGAATTGTCCGAAGAGGACATCGCCGCGCTGAGAGAAGCGGACCAGGCCATCGCCGAGGGGCGTGTATCCTCCCATGAGGACGTGATGCGACGGATGCGCCGCTAAGCATATGAAGTGGCACGTTATATGGACCGACCCAGCGGAACGCGATTTCGACAGACTGGATAGGCCAATAGCGAGGCGCGTTGTCAGAGCCATAGCTCGCCTGGCCGAGACCGGTCAGGGGGATTTGGCCCGCCTACGGCCTCCCGAGGAGGGCTTTCGCCTGCGAGTGCAGGACTGGCGGGTGCTGCTCTGGCTGGACGACGGAGCCGGCACGATCACGTTGCGGCGCATTAGGCACCGCCGTGACGCCTACCGATAGTAAGTGAACGAGAGGTGCTACGTGAATGCGCTACCAGCAGCAGAGCGGGAAGAAGTGCATTGGCTCGTGGAATTGGTCCCCGATAACGACCTTCCGACACTAAGGCGCATAGTAAGCGCCCTGGCGGTAGAACCACCGTGCGTGAGCATTGATGACGCCCCCGATGATGACGAGCCCATCACCCAAGAGGACATAGAGGCAGAAGCCGAGGCAGATCGTGCCATCGCCGAGGGGCGGGTGTTCCCACATGCAGATGTGATGCGTGAGCTTGGCCTTGTGCCCCAGGAAGACGAAGTCGAGGCATGAGCCTGCGGGTGATCTGGACTGAGCCGGCGAAGCGTGACCTGAAGAGACTCGATGTGCCCGCTGCCAGGCGCGTCGGAGAGGCGATAGTCCGCTTAGCTGAGACTGAGCAGGGCGATGTCAAGAAGCTCAGGGCACCGCTGCCGGGCTACCGCTTGCGCGTGGGCGACTGGCGCGTGTCTTTCGAGCGTGATCGGGATGCCGGCACTTTAACGGTGAGACGGGTGAGGCACCGCCGCGATGCCTATCGGTAGCAAGTGAACGAGAGGTGAAGAGTGAGTGCGGCACCGGAAAGAGAGCGGGAGGAAGTGCGTTGGCTCCTGGAACTGGTTCCCGATGACGACCTTCCGACGCTGAGGCGCATAGTAAGCGCCCTGGCGGTGGAACCACCGTGCGTGAGCATTGATGACGCCCCGGAAGAGGATGAAGACCTGAGTTCGGACGACTTGGCAGCGATTGAGGCGGGTCGGCAGGCTAAGCGGGAGGGGCGGGTTGTCTCGCACGAGGAGGCCCGTCGGCGGCTTGGCCTGGCCCGGCGCGAAGACGAAGCCGGCCGGTGACCGTGCCTCCGGTTGAGAGAGAACGAGGTGGAGCATGAGCGTTGCTGAAAGAATCGAGGAACGTGAGCGAGTGAAGAAGCTCGTTGACCTGGTGCCCGATAGCGACCTGGACGCCGCGGCGCGAATGCTACGGGGGCTGGCGGTGGATCCGGTGGCCTGGACCCTGGACAACGCGCCGCTGGATGATGAACCCATCACTCAAGAGGACATTGACGCCCAGGCAGAGGCACGCGCGGACATAGCCGCCGGGCGCGTCTACTCACATGAGGATGTGGTGCGACGGCTGGGACTGGCCCGGCGCGAAGGCGAAGCCGGTCAGTGACCATATGCCGCGATGCCTACCGAGGGGAGTGACTGGATGAGCTCGACGCCTCTGCTGGAGGCCCGCAACCTCACTAAGGCTTTCGCCGTCGGCGGCGTGATCAAGAAGCGCTACCTCTACGCCGTGGACGACGTCTCTTTTACCATCCCCGGGGACTCCCCCACCATCACCACCCTGGCCGGGGAGAGCGGCAGCGGCAAGACCACCATCGCCCGCCTCATCCTGGGCCTGGCCCGCCCCAGCGGGGGCGATATCCTCTTCGAGGGCAAGCCCCTGACCGCCATCATGGCCGGGGACCGGCACGCCTACTACCGCCGGGTGCAGGCCGTCTTCCAGGACCCCTATCAGGTCTACAATCCCTTCTACACCGTGGACCGCTTCCTGGAGATGCCGGTCCGAAAGTTCAAGCTGGCTCACTCCGAGGGCGAGGCGCGGAAGCTGATTGACGAGGCCCTGGAGGCGGTGGGGCTCTCGGGGGAGCGGGTTCACGGCCGCTATCCGCACCAACTGAGCGGCGGCGAGGCCCAGCGGGTAGCCATTGCCCGCGCCCTCCTGCCCAAGCCCCGGCTGCTCATCGCCGATGAACCGGTCTCCATGGTGGATATGTCCCTGCGCGCCGGCATCCTCAACGTCCTGCTCCGGCTGAAAGAGGAGTTCGGCATGTCCATCGTCTTCGTCACCCACGATCTGTCGGTGGCCTACTACCTGAGCGACCGCATCATCCTGCTCAACCGGGGTCGGATCGTGGAGATGGGCGATGTGGAGAAGGTGGTCAACAACCCCCTGCACCCCTACGCCCAGGAGCTGCTGCACTCCATCCCCGTGCCCAACCCCCGGCATCGCTGGGCCCGGGACACTGAGTTCGGGGCGGCGGTGGAAAGCTTCGGTCGCACCGCCGGCTGCGTCTTCCGGGAGCGCTGCCCTCACCCCGGGGAGGAGTGCATCGGGGCGGAGCCCCATATCCTCGAGGCCGAGCCCGACCACTTCGTCGCCTGTCACCAGGTGTAGGATGATTCGGAGACTGGGGGTCTCTAGGGTACTGATTGTCGTCGGGCTGGCGGTAGCGGTGGCGGCCCTGGTGCTGGCCTTGCCCCGACCGCGGACGGCCCCGTACGAGGTGCGGGTCCTCGGGTACGCCTCCGACACCCCGGTGCAGGAGCTTCTCACCGACCTGGAGCGACTGGGGCCGGAGGCCGACCTCGTCTTCAGTGATCTGGCCGAAGGCACGGCCGGTCAGCGCTTCTCCCGTCTGCTGGCGGTGATCAACACCGGGGCCGACATCCCCCTGCTGCCGGATAGCGTCGAGCGGCGCACAGCCCCGCCCTACATCCACTTCCACAACCAGAACCGCTACTACAGCCAATACCTGAGTTCCGTCACCGGGGTGTTCCACCGGGAGAGGCTGGTGGCGGTGGCCGTGGGTGGGCAGTGGTACGGTGAGGGCTTCTGGGAGGGGTTCCTCGCCGAGGAGCATCCGGTGGGAGAGGTGCGGGTGTTCGTGCCCTCCGGCACCTACACGATTACCGATGAAGCCCTGATGACCGAGATGGCCAGGCTGTTGCGGGGATAGACCCTAGAGGTCTTCGAGACCTTAGCCTCTACTACGACGATGGGAGTGACCTCACATGGCGATGCCGACCACCCTGGCCGAGACGGGCATCAAGCCCCGGCCCGACTTCACCCAACTGCGACGGGCCCTCCTGCGGGACAGCACCCCCGAGTACGTCCCCCTTTACGAGCTGTTCGCCGACCTCCCGGTGCAGGAGGCCCTAATCGGCCATCCGCTTGCCACCCGGGCGGATACGGTGGAGTTCTACTACCGGGCCGGCTACGACTACGTGCCCGCCTGGCCCACCCTCTCGCTTCCCCAGGGTGACCTCAAGGACACTCGCAAGGGCTATCCCATCAGCGACTGGCGGAGCTTCGAGGCCTATCCCTGGCCCAAGCCCTCGGACATCGGCTTTGCCGAGTACGAGGCGGTCATCCCCCGCCTGCCGGACGGGATGGGCATCATCGCCCAGACCGGGGGCATCTTCGAGGTGGCCGAGGGATTGTGCGGCTACGCCGGCCTCTGCTTCCTTCTGCGCGATGACCGGGAGCTGGTGCAGGCCATCTTCGATCGCCTCGGCGCCCTCTACACCGCCATGTACTCCGGCATGGCCTCCATCCCCGAGGTAGGGGCGGTGGTGATCAGCGACGACCTCGGCTTCAAGACCCAGACCCTGGTCTCCCCGGAGGACCTGCGCCAGTTCGTCTTCCCCTGGCACCGGAAGCTGGCGGAGATCGCCCACCGAGAGGGGAAGCCCTGCATCCTCCACTCCTGCGGGCAGCTCGCGGCCGTCATGCCCGACCTCATCGAGGACGTGGGGATAGACGCCAAGCACTCTTTCGAGGACGCCATCCTCCCCGTCACCGAGGCCAAGCGCCTGTATGGGGATCGCATCGCCCTCCTCGGTGGCTTCGACGTGGACCGTCTCTGCCGCAGCGATGAGCGGGAGATCCGGGAGCACGTGGACCTGCTCCTCGATACCTGCGGCGCCGGGGGCGGCTACGCTCTGGGCACCGGCAACAGCGTGGCCAAGTTCATCCCCCTGCCCCACTACCTGACCATGCTGGAGCAATGGGCAGTGGCTAGGAGCCAGTACCACGCGCCAACCGCCGACCACTATCCACTAGCCACTAGCCACAATCCACTGTCCTCCCGCCAGCGGGTGGAGGCGGCCCTTAGGCATCAGGAGCCGGACCGCACCCCCATCTTCGAGTACGTGCTCCTGGCCCCGCTGGCCGATGAGCTGTTGGGCCGGCCATACGGGGGCGATCCCGCCCACTGGCCGGGCCTTCTGGGCGAGCTGGGCTTCGAGGCAGCGGTGCGGCGGGTGGCCGGCGACCGGCTGGACCTGGCCGAGATGCTGGGCCACGACATGCTCTACGTCTACTCCACCGGTGGGCGCACCCCCCCGACGTCAGACCCAGCGGACAGCCCCGAGCTGCCCGAGGACCCGGTCGAGCGGCTGCGGCTGCGGAATCAGGCCAACGCCGAGGCCGAGGTCCAACCCTCGGACGACTCCCTCCTCATCTACTCCGTCCTCCAGGAGGAGATGGAGCGGCGGGGCCTGGACCTGCCCATCCTGGGGCCGGCCTACGCTCATGGGGTCTGGACGGACGTGGACCTCATGCAGACCATGCTCCTGGACCCGGAGGTGGCCCATCGCCACTTCGCCCTGGCCACTCGGAGAGCCCTGGGCTGGGTGGAGAGCTACGCCGCCCTGGGGATCACCCAGTTCGGGGTGGGGGGAGACATGGCCGGCACCCGGCCCCTCATCTCCCCCAAAGCGTACCGTGACTTCATCATGCCCGAGGTGCGCACCGTCTCCCGCCGGGTCCACGAGTTGGGCGGCTGGGCGGTGAACGCCAGCGACGGCGACCTCTGGCCGGTGATCGAGGACTTCCTGGTGGGTTGCGAGGTGGACGCCTACCTGGAGATTGACCTGCACGCCGGCATGGACCTGGGCCGGCTGAAGGCGGCCTACGGCGACCGGATCACCTTCTACGGCAATCTGGACCCGGGCATCACCCTGAGCTTCGCCACCCCGGAAGAGGTGTGGCAGCACACGGTGGAGTGCCTGGAGAAAGGCATGGGCCGGGGGGGCCACATCCTCTGCGCCAGCAACGCCATCACCGCCAGCGTGCCCATGGCCAACTACCTGGCGGTGGTCGCGGCCTATCGGGATGTGTTCGGCCTGCCGCCTTTCGCTCTCAAATGATGCACGTCGGGCATACTGATGGAGATTGCCGAAACCAGGCGGACATCGTCTGTTGAGGGGCCGCCCTAGATCTCCCCGCGGAGGAGGGCCTCCAGGGTCTGGGCGACGCCGTCCTCGTCGTTGCTGAGGGTGACCCGGTCGGCTACGCTGATCACCCCGGGGGCGGCGTTGGCCATGGCCACTCCCATGCCCGCCTCGGCGATCATCTCCAGGTCGTTGTTGTCGTCGCCGAAGGCGACCACGTCCGCCAGGGTCAGGCCCCACCGCTCCACCACCATCTGCAGGCCCCGGGCCTTGGAGGCCCGGGCAGGCATGATCTCCCCCCACTCCCCCCGGCAGGTGACCAGCATCTTGCACTCGAGGGGCAGGCTCTGGTGAAGGCCATCTGCCCCCTCAAGAGAGGCCAGGTTGACGACCAGCTTAGCTGCCGGTCGGCAGACGACCTCGGCCAAGGGGGCGACCGGATGGTCGGGGAAGGCCGCCTGCTCTCGGTTCAAGTAGATGGCATCATCCACCAGCGCTGCCAGGGCGCAATCCGGCCAGCGGTCCTCGATCCACTGCACGATCTGGAGGGAATGGTGCGGCTGCATGAGGTCCTCGTGGATGCAGAGGTCGTCCAACTGAATGCCGCAGCCGTTGTTGTAGACGATGGCGTCGGGCACCAACTCGGGCGGCAGAGCCGTGACTACCGTGGCCGGGCGTCGGCCGGTGGCCACCACCAGGCGCCATCCTCTCTCGGCGCACTCCCCCAGGGCGCGGAGGGTGCGGGGAGAGACGCTGCCGTCGCTCCGCAATAGGGTCCCGTCCAGGTCCACGGCGATGACCGATACCATACGCTCCTCTCCCTCCGGTGTGGGTTATACCGGGGCATGATAACTCAACCGGTGGGGAGGCCGCATGATTGGCGAAGCCCGTGCCCTGGCCGGCGCTCCGGCTCAGAGGGCCCCTTGCTCGTGGGCTCCCTTGAGGACGCGCGCGGCCCTCAGGGTAACCCACTTGTTCGGCGAGCCCTTGGCGCCGTACTCCCCCCAGGCCTTGCCGGCATAGCCGTACTCCAGGGGCCAGCGGCCAAGGCCGTCCTGCTTGCCCCGGACGTACTCGAGAGT
>JBBQIE010000014.1:0-13659 GCA_038324625.1 Anaerolineae bacterium
CCGGATCCGGCCCCTAAGTTGGGATACTCCCGAAGGGAGTCACTGCGCAGGGGAATAGCCGAGACGTACGAGGACGTCTAGATCCTGGCCGCTGCCCGTCCGGCCAGGGCGCCGCTGGTGAAGGCGAACTGGAGGTTGTAACCGCCGCAGGGACCGACCACGTCCAAGGTCTCCCCCACGATGTACAGGCCGGGGCACACCCGCGACTGCATGGTGAGAGGCTCGACCTCCTCCACGGGGACCCCACCCACCGAGGCTTGGGCGGCCTCGAACCCGCGGGTCCCGGTCACCGAGACAGTGAGGGCCGTGGCCAGGTCTAGGGCTCGCTCGATCCCACCTTCGTCAAGGTCATGAAGGCGCGCGTCCGGGGCTAAGCCGGCCAGCTCCAGGAGCACCGGCGGCAACTTGGGGGGCATGACCGCGCTCAGGGCCACCGCCAAGGGCATCCGCTCTCGCCGGTGCTCGGCTATCACCCTTCGGAGGACAGGCAGGTGGCGATGCACTAGGTCAATCCGGGCCACCATCGCCTCCCCGGCGTTAGTGCTCACCAGGTGACTGAGGTCCATGGCCGCCGGGCCGCTCAACCCCGACTGGGTGAACATCAAGTTCCCCTCGGTTCGACCCAGATCTCGCCCGCCCGCGGCCAGAACCAGGCGCACGTCCAGGCGCACCCCTTGGAGCTTGTGCAAGGCCCGCACATCAGCCGCCAAAGGAACCAGAGCCGGCCGCACCGGCACCACCGTGTGCCCCAATCGTTCCAACACCGGGAACATGGTGCCCTTGGAGCCCAGGGTAGGGTAGGTCTTCCCCCCGGCGGCGATCACGACTCGGTCCACCTCGTCCACTCGGGAACCGCCCCCGACCACCACCGCGTAGCCCCGGCCTATGGGCCGAACATCGTCAACCTTGGTGAGAAGCCGAACCTCGACCCCCGCTTGATCCAGAGCCACCGCCAGGGCCTCGGCCACCGCGGCCGCCGAATCGGAAACGGGGTAGAACCAACCGTCATGCGTTGCGTAGGTGGGTACCCCGATGCCGTTCAGCGTGCGCAAGAGATCGTCGCGCCCGAAGGCATCCAGAGCCGTCTGCAAGAACCCCAGGTCGGAGCAGGCATACTTGTCGGCAGAGACGGCCGCATTGGTGAGGTTGCACCGGCCGTTACCCGTGACCAGGAGCTTGCGTCCCACCACCCGGTTGGTGTCGAAGAGCAACACTCGGGCCCCGGCCCAGGCTGCCTCGAGCGCCGCCGTGATGCCGCTGGGACCGGCGCCCACGATGCCTACTATACTCACTGAACGGTAACCTCCAGCGTCCCGGAAGCGAACGGGCAACTCCGCCTGCCCCGTGACAACAAGAAACCCCGCGGAGGCTATCCGCGAGGTCCCAATGATCGAGCTATGGTGCTGAGTCGGGGCGAGAGGATTTGAACCTCCGACCTCACGGACCCGAACCGTGCGCGCTACCGAGCTGCGCTACGCCCCGTACCCGGCCATTATGGCCCGGACCCCCGTCCGGCGCAAGAACGGCGCTGGTCCCACCCCGGACCCGATGCTATACTCAGGCCATCATTCAGCTCTGCTTGGAGTGACACTTGCCCGATATCGCCCGCGCGGTGCGCGAAAGGGCTGGCGAGAACCGACGCTTAACTTGCCGGGAGGCCTTCCACCTGGCCACCGACCTGGGCGAAGAGCCCCGTTTCGTACGCGAGGCCGCCGACCGGTGCGACGTGCGCATCAGCGAGTGCCAACTTGGCCTCTTCGGCCGTCGGAAGGCGCCTAACCAAGAAAGCGAGTTGCCGGCTCCCGAGAGTCATCCTGAACCACTTATGTTAGCCATGGCCTCGCTCACTACCGATCGGATGACCTGCGCCGAGGCCTGGAACCTGGCCGCCCACTCCGGCAGCGACCGGCTCACCACCGGCGGGGCCCTGGAGCGGGCCGGCATCCACATCGCTGACTGCCAATTGGGCTGTTTCTGACCATGGCCCGGATGACTCCGACCCCACCCGCGGAAGCCCTCCTGCCCGAGGACCAGCACTGGTGGTTCCACTCCCGAACCGAGGCCATTTTTACCGCCTTGGACCCGCTGGTCACTCCCGGCGGCCTGGTGCTGGATGTCGGCTGCGGCGCCGGCAACATGGCCCATCATCTCTCCCGCTACGGCCAGGTCATCGGCGTGGACAGCGCCCTGAAGCCCCTGGAGATCGCCTGGAGCCGAGGGCGGGTATCCGTCCCTGCCGAGGGTGCCGCCCTGCCCTTCGCCGATCAGTCCTTTGATCTGGTGGCCCTTCTGGACGTGATCGAGCACTCACCCGATGACTCCGCCATGCTCCGGGAAGCCCGCCGAGTGTGCAAGCCGGGCGGCTACGCCGTCATCACCACCCCGGCCCTGCCCTGGCTCTGGAGCCACAATGACGACCTGAATCAGCACCTCCGGCGCTACACTCGCTCGCAACTGGCGGGGCTGCTTCAGGCCGCCGGTTTCGAGGTCGTCCGCCTTTCCTACACCTACTTCCTGGTGTTCCCGGCCGCTGCCGGCCTCATCCTCGCTCGCAAGCTGGCCGGAGCCCAGCCGGAACTGGCCACTCCCGAGGACGAAGACGCCTACCAGGTGGAGATGGAACCGACACCGGAGCCGCTTAACTCGGTACTGCGCCGCCTCGGTGATTGGGAGGCCGGCCTCATTGGTAGATTCGATCTGCCCATCGGCACGGCCCTCTTGGCCATCGCCCGAGGGCCTCAGTGAGATTCGCCGTTATCGGCGGAGGAGCAACAATGGACAAGCGGAAGGATTTCGACTTTGGCGAGTGGGTGTCCGAGGGGTTGGAGGGGATGGTCGAGAGCCGGCCCCGCATGAGCCCCCCGGTGCCCGAGGCCTTCAAGGAGCATACTCGATCCGCCTTCCGGGAGATGCTCATGGCCTATCGCAGCCTGCTGGATGCCGCCATCGAGAAGACGGAGTCCCGCCCGGAGCCCCCGGTCACCAAGATCAAGATTGACTGAGGCTCCCCGGAACCGGACCGAGGGCTAAGGCGAAGGGCAATCCCTCAGCTTCTCGGCCAGTGACCTCAGGCTATCCTGAGGAGTGACTCGCACCCGAGCGAGGGTGTACAACCCACCCTCGCTCTGCCGACACCCCGGTTCCGTGGTCACCGCCCCCCAGAAGCCGGCGGACTCAACCACCCGCTCGGCGTTATCGTCATAGGCCCCGCTGGGGTAGGCGAAGAATCGCACCGGCTCCCCGATGCGGGCCTCGATGGCCTCTTTGCTGCCCACCGCCTGCCAGACCACGTAGTCCGCACTCTTGCCCGTCAGATCCATGTGGGTGTAGGAGTGCGCCCCAATCTCCATGCCGGCGGCATGGAGGGCACGGACCTCCTCCCAGGTGACGAACTCGGTGGAGCCCTCGTCAATCGGCGCCGTCAACAGAAAGAAGGTGGCGGTTAGCCCGTGATCCAGCAGGGCGGGCAGGGCCACCTCGAAGCTGTCCCGGTAGCCGTCATCCACGGTGATGACTATCGGCTTCTCCGGTAAGTCAGCCCCGGTGGCCAGGTGCATTCCCAAGTCTGCCAGGGCGATGCTCTGGTAGCCTTGGTGCTTCAGGAAGTCGAGCTGCTCGCGGAAGGCGGCCTCGCTGATGGTGAGGCCCCTGCGGATGGAATCGGCCCCGGCGGGCAGTGGCCCCACGTGATGGTACATGAGGATGGGAATCGCGGTGGTCCGATTCACTCCATCGGACGGGGGTCGGACCAGCGGAAGGGTCGAAGCCACCTGGACATCGTTCGACGATGCAGCAGCTGGTTGCGGCCCGTACAAGATGGGCAGGAAGATCGGGCGCACCGCCGACAGCATCGGCCCTTCTTCGCATCGCGCCTGGCCGGCTGGGGTGACAGCCCCGGGGGCTCGGCCCGCCGCCATGGCCGACCCCGGCAGAGCCAGGCACAGCAGAAGAACCATCAGCGGCAGCAAGCGAGCCACCAGAGAAGGCATCCGAGCCACGGGGGAGAAGCGAGTCGTCAGCATAGCCGAGTCAGATTACGGGCAAGGCCCTGACCGACGCAAGTGTACGCGGTGGTACGATTCTCGCACCTAGTCTAGGCATCGGGCCCTCTCGCCGGGGCCCCATCTCTCCACGGACTGCCCATGCCAGCCAACTACGACCGGCCCTGCTACTCACCCAAGATAGCCCGCGATCTTCAAGAGAAGCTGGTATGCACCGCCGAGGAGACCTCGGTCCCGGTGATCGTCCGCTATCGGGCCGGGGCCGGCCTCAAACTCCCCAAGGCCCCGGAAGCACGTCTCAAGCGCACCTTCCCTCTCCTATCGGCCATGGCTCTGCGCGTCCCCGCCGGGCAGATCGGGCGTCTGGCAGCCGATGACGAGGTGGAGACCGTCTGGCTGGACTTCCGCGTCCACGCCCTTCTCGACCGGGGGACGGCCGCCATCCACGCTCCCCTCGCCTGGGAGGCCGGCCTCACCGGCGAGGGGGTGAATGTCGCCATCCTGGACACCGGCATTGACCCGGACCATCCCGACTTTGGGGACCGAGTGGTGATGGCCGCCGACCATACCCCTCACCCCAATGGGATTGACGGCCGCTCGAGCCGGGTCCGATTCCGCGCCTCCACCGTGGACGGCAACGGGCACGGGACGCACGTGGCCGGGATCGCCGCCGGTGACGGCACCGCCAGTCAGGGGCTCTACCGGGGGGTGGCCCCGGGGGCTAACCTCCTGGTGGCCAAGGTCCTGGATGACGAGGGGGCGGGGGAGGCCAGCGACGTGATCGCGGGCTTGGAGTGGGCCCTGGCCCAGGGGGCCCAGGTCGCCTGCATGTCCTTGGGCGGCTCCGTGGCGGGGGACGGGCGGGATGCCCTCTCCGTCGCCTGCGACGAGTTCGCCGAACGGGGCCTGATCATCTGCGTGGCCGCCGGCAACGCCGGGCCCCGAGGCTACACCATCGGCCCCCCCGGCTGCGCCCGCGAGGTCATTACCGTCGGCGCTGCCGACGCAACCCGCGCCGATTCCGGGGCCATAACCGTGGCCGGGTTCTCCTCCCGAGGCCCGACCACGGACGACCGAGTCAAGCCGGACATCCTCTTTCCCGGCGTAGCCATCACCTCCTGCCGCGCTGCCGGCGGCCACATGGACGACCCAGCCCCATCGTTCCCCGACTATTACGTGAGCGCCTCCGGGACCAGCATGGCCGCCCCCTTCGCCGCTGGGGCCTGCGCCCTACTTCTGCAGGCCCATCCCGAGGCCACCCCTCACCAGATAAGGGACATGCTCTGCCAGGCCGCCACTCCCCTCTCCGCCGAACCCAACGCTCAGGGGAGCGGCCTGGCCGACGTCGCCGCCTCCCTGGACCTCCTCGCCACCTTGCCGGACCCCTTCCCCCCGCCCCCCCGCCAGTCCGGATGCCTGACCGGGCTCCTGCCCCCGCTGGCCTGGTTGCTCTCTGGCATGGAGAAGCGACGCTCTGTATGATGGGCGTACCCCACGGCACGGAGGTACGCCCCTTGGAGCCCGATACCACCAAGAACCGCCCGGTCATCATCCTGGACTTCGGCTCTCAATACAGCCAACTCATCGCCCGTCGGGTTCGCGAGAACCAGGTATACAGCCTCCTGGTGCCCTACACCGCCGACGCCCACGAGGTAATGGCCCTCGACCCCGCCGCCTTCATCCTCTCCGGCGGCCCGGCCAGCGTCTACGATGCCGGGGCCCCCGCCCTGCCGGGGTACGTGCTGGAGAGCGGCAAGCCCATCCTCGGCATCTGCTACGGCATGCAATTGCTGGCCCTGGGGATGGGCGGGCAAGTGCAGCGGGCCGAGCGTCGCGAGTATGGCCCCGCCCAGGTCACCGTGACCGAGGCGTCTCCGTTGTTCTCCGACCTCCCCTCGAAGCTGGACGTCTGGATGAGCCACGGCGACCAAGTGGGTCGCCTGCCCGACGGTTTCACCTCTCTAGCCGGCACCGACAACTGCCCCATCGCCGCCATGGGCCATGGCGAGAGGCGCCTGTATGGCCTCCAGTTCCACCCCGAGGTCGCCCATACCCCTCTCGGCGGCCGCATCCTCAGCGACTTCCTCTTCGGCGTTTGCGGCTGCGAGCAGAACTGGACCGTCGCCTCCATCATCGAGACCTCGGTACGAGACATCCGCGAGCGGGTCGGTGAGGCTCAAGTGGTGTGCGCCCTCAGCGGCGGGGTGGATTCCTCCGTCACCGCCGCCATCTTGCACCGGGCCATCGGCGATCAACTCACCTGCGTCTTCGTGGACACCGGCCTGATGCGTAAGGAAGAGGCGGCCCAGGTGGTGCGCACCTTCGGGCCCCGCTTCGGCGAGCACCTGATCGCCCTCGACGAGAGCGACGTCTTCTTCCACAAGCTCCGCGGCGTGACCGATCCCGAGTTGAAGCGGCGCATCATCGGGGAGACCTTCATCCGCACCTTTGAGCGTGAGGCCCGCGCCCTGGGCGAAGTGCGGTTCCTCGGTCAAGGTACTCTCTACCCGGACGTCATCGAGAGCCGGGGCCCGGACCGGTCCGTGGCCGCTCGGATCAAGACGCACCATAACGTGGGCGGCCTACCCGAGGATATGGAGTTGGAGCTGATCGAACCTCTTCGCTACCTCTTCAAGGACGAAGTGCGGGCCGTGGGGTCCGAGCTCGGCCTTCCGGACGAGATCGTCTGGCGGCACCCCTTCCCCGGGCCGGGGCTGGCAGTGCGGGTGATCGGCGAGGTGACCAGGGAGAGAGCCCAGGCGGTGCGGGAAGCGGACGCCGTTTTCCTGGAGGAGTTGCGGGCCGCCGGCCAGTACCGAGAGACGTCCCAGGCTTTCGCCGTCCTGCTTCCGGAGTGCTCGGTGGGGGTCATGGGCGACGACCGCACCTATGGCAACGTCATCGCTCTGCGGGCCGTCACCACCCAGGACTTCATGACCGCCGATTGGGCCCGTCTGCCCTACGACCTCCTGGCCCGGGCTTCCACCCGCATTGTCAACGAGGTGGCCGGGGTGAACCGAGTGGTCTACGACGTGAGCAGCAAGCCTCCCGCCACTATAGAGTGGGAGTAAACCGGCGCTAGAGCCGGTCCTGGAGCAGGCCCAGCCTCGGATGCCGAAAGAGGTCCGCCGAGCCCCCCGGGGGCACCGCCACTTGCAGGCCGCGCGGCACCACCCGAATGTCCACCGGGGTCCGGCCCCAGGGCTCGCTATCCAGATGGACCGCCTCCGACGGCTCTGACTCCACCCGGAGGCGGTCCACTTGGGCGTAATCGAACTGGGGCTCCAGGATCTGGCGTCGGGAGAGCACCGCCGTCACGTGCCGCACCTTGGTGCCGATGCCCTCTCCCTTGAACACACACACGTCCAAGAGCCCATCGTCGAGATAGGCGTTGGGCGCGATCTCGATGACGCCCCCATACAAGCGGGCGTTGGCCGCCAGCACCATGAGGACCTCATCCTCCACCTGACGGTCTCCCAGGGTGAGCTGCATGTGAGACCCGGCATACTCCACCCCCAGCGACACCGAGGTGGCGATGAAGGCCAGGGCCCCATAGCGGCGCCGGTCCTCGGGCTCCACCTCCGCGGCCACCCGGGCATCGAACCCCACCCCACACCACATGAGGAAATGCTGCCCGTCCACCATCCCCACATCCACTGACCGGATCTCGGCGGCCAGGAGGGCCTCAAAGGCGCCGGAGAGCCAGGTCGGGGTTCCGGCCGGGCGGTGCCAGCCGAGGTCCTCGAGGTCGGCGAGCACCCGATCTACGACCTTGCGGGGGTGCCAGGGGGGCAGGCTGGGGATGGCCATCTGGAGAGCCCAGACGTTCGTCGTCCCGGCGGGGATCACCCCCATCACTGTCGGGGTCCCCACCAGTCCGTTAGCCACCTCGCTCACGGTTCCGTCCCCGCCCACGGCCACCACCAGATCGCACCCATCTAGGGCTCCGGAGCGCGCCAGCTCCGTGGCGTGACGAGGCTCACTGGTCAGCCGCAGATCCGCCGACCAGCCGCGGGCGATCAGGCTGTCCAGGCAAGGGACCAGTTCCCGCTCGATGTTGACCTGACCGGAAACCGGGTTGTAGATGAACAGGGCTCTCAAGGCTCGTTCCTGGAGGACGCCTTTGGCAGGACGCCCTCGTCTAGCGGGCGGGCGCCTGCTCGTCCGCCTCGATCCGCTTGATGGCCTGGTAGTTCACCATGAGCATCCGGATGTTGATCACGGTCACGATGCCCATGGCGGCGGTGAGGATGTTGGCCACTCCAAAGGCGAACAGCATCAGCAGCAGCCCGAATCCCAACACGATGTTGACTAGGTTCCAGGTGCGGGGCGAGAAGAAGGAGGCCCAGCCCCCGGCACGCTCTTCTTCATCGGGCGGGGCCAGGTCTCGGTACTTCCCAGTGTTGCCGTACTTGCGACGCAAACGGATACGCTCCCACTGCATCTTCTGCTTGGGCACGATGGCCGTCTGGGCGATGGCCAACCCCAGGATCAGCCCGGCCACCAGACCCACGAGGTTCTCCAAGATCCCGAAGAACTCGGAAGTCAGACCGAACGTTACCCAGAGCGTGGCCAACACCGATACCAGAGTCAGAACGTACGGCGCCTTCGGTCCCTTGATCATTCCCCTCCCCTCAGCCTCGCGGTTGTTGGTTAACGCCGTTCACCGGTGCCTATCACATCGAACAGGGCCCATCCCAGGGTCTTGTCTCGGGGGATGGTGACATTGAACTCCATCGTCGCCCCCGGCGCCAGGGCCGACGCCTCCCCATAAGCCAAGCCGCCGGCCAGGTAGCGACCATCGGCGTTGCGAATGGTCACTACCGCACGCGGGTAGGCCACTGAGGCCGAGGTGCCATTGCGAAGGGTCCCGGCCAGCAACAGATCCCCGGAGGCGGACACCCCCACACTCGCCTGTTCCGCCGTCAACTGCAATGGTACGCCGTCGGTCTGCAAGGCGACGGTGGTGAAGCCGATGTGGTCGGGGGCGCAGGTCAGGGGAACCACCCCGGCGAAGGGCCAACGCCCGCCGGCGGCAACGATAGCCTCGCTCTTGCCCAGAAGGGTCAGGGCACCGCGCCCGCATGAGCCACCGGGCCCGGTGGCATCCACCACCACCCGCACCGCCTGCACCGAGCCCGGCCCGGGGTTGAGCACCTCGCCCTCCACCTCCAGCCCGAGGCCGTCCTCCGTGGTACGCTGGCGAGTGACGCTGTAGGCAACCTCTACCAACTGGCTCGGGGTGCCCGTCGGCCCGAACCGTGGATCGCGAGTGGCCTTCGGGGTGGGCTCCAGGGGAATACCCTCCACCACCATGGGCACGAACACCACCACCGGCGTAGACAGGTCAATAGTGGGCGTCGGCGGCATGGACGTGGCTAGGCTCCGTACCTCCGGGTCATCTCCGCGAGGGGGTGTCTCCATGGCAACGCAGCCGGCAAGGACCAGAGCCACGACCGCTAGGAAGCCGAAGACTCCCAAGCCCCTCCTCCCACTGGCCCGCTCGCCTCTCCCCATCCTTGAGAGGAACCGAGTCCACCCCATTCTGACCGATGCTCCCACGATACGTCGTCCCCCGGATTGGTGGCCCAGCCTAGCCCATACCGCTTCGGGCGTCAAAATGCCCGTCTCCATGAGAGAGCCCCGGCCCCGCTCTGCCATCCTTGGCCCTCTCTGTGTCTCCGTGCCTCGGTGGCGAATCCCCCGTTGATTTGTCTGCCGAATTGGTCCCGATCAGGCATTGACATAGAACGCCTGTTCTACTACAATAGGGAGAAACGTGGGGAAGTGGTCTCCGCGATGTCCCGTCCGTGTCGGCTCTCTTCGCCGATTCCCGGTGGTTCACGTTGGGGTGCAGGAGAAGATTATGGCCCTCTCATCCAGACAGCAGAACATCCTCCGAGCCATTAGGGATTCGATGGAGTCCGTCGGCTATCCGCCCACGGTGCGCGAGATCTGCACCGCCACCGGCACCACCTCCACCTCGGTAGTGAACTACAACCTGAAGCGGCTGGAGGAGAAGGGCTACCTGCTTCGCGACCCCGAGACCTCCCGAGGGATCAGGCTGACTGAGGACAACCCCCCGCCGGATCGGTTGCTGCTCACCATCCCCCTCCTGGGGAGGATCGCCGCCGGCGCCCCCCTGCCCATCCCCGATACCGACCTGGCCCTCTTCGCCGAGGAGTCCGTATCCCTCACCCGGGACTTGCTCCCGGACGAGAGGGACATCTTCGCCCTCGAGGTCCGAGGCACCTCCATGATTGACGCCCTGATCAACGACGGCGACATCGTCATCATGAGGCATCAGACGGTGGCGGAGAATGGCGACCTGGTGGCGGTCTGGCTGCGGGAGGAGCGGGAGACCACCCTGAAGCGGTTCTTCCACGAGGGTGAGCGCATTCGTCTGCAGCCGGCCAACCCCCTGATGCAGCCCATATACGTGGACCCGGACAACGCCGAGGTCCAGGGTAAGGTGGTGCTGGTTATCCGCCAGGCGGAGAAGTCGCACCGCCGGGTCATGGATCGGGAACGAAGCGGTAGCCCAGCCCCCGGGCGCTAGCGATCAGGCGCCGGGAGCCGAACGTGGCCTGCATCTTGCGGCGTAGCCAGGCCACGTGGGTGTAGAGAATGCGCCTGTCTCCCCGGCTGTCAATTCCCCAGGCGCTCCGCACCAGGTCGTCCGAGGCGACGAACTCCCCCTGAGCGGCCATCAGCACCTTGAGGATGGCCGCCTCCACCCCGGTGACCCCCAGCCTCGCCCCCCCTCGACTGAGGCTGCGAGCCTTAAGGTCCAGGACGTACGCCCCCAAGGACAGAGACTCGCGCTCCTCGGCTACCGCTGTCTTCAGGGCCCGAATCAACTCGCGCCCGGTCACCGGGTAGACCAAGACGGCGGAGAACCGGTCGTCCCACCGGGTGAGACCGCCGTCGCAGACGGCGACAAACGGCACTCCCTGGGCCGCCGGCTTCAGGTAGCGGTGCGCCCCCCGACCCCCAAGGCGACGCCAATCGCACAGCACCACCGCGTCCACCGGATGCCGGCGAAGACGCTCGCGCGCCTCCTCCCAAGCCGCCCAAGCGGAAGCCGCACATCCCCCTTCGAGGAGCAGACGGTGAATCTCCAGTCGGGTGCTCTCGCCGCGATCGAAGAGCAGCACCCGTAGTCCTTGAGGTCCGTCCCTATCCGTAACCGTCGAGGCAGGGAGCATCAAACAGCACCACTCAGTGTTGTAAGCGATCTCAGCTTCGGTCCGCCGACCGTCACTCGCGGCTGACGATGCGGATATACCTGAGGCTGGAGGCTAGTTCGGTCTCCAGCGCCAAACCCAAGCCCGTCATGCTGAATGGAGCGTTCCTCAGCGGAGTGAAGCATCTTGCCTCGCGCACGGCGAGATGTTTCGCTGCGCTCAACATGACGTGCTGGTGGGAGGCGACGAAGCCTGGTCCCCTCACCCTACTTCGAAGAAAGGACACAGTCGACGTTGCCTAATGCTAGCCGGAGTCTCAGGCCGCTGCTACAATTCCCCCACCCACGGACCGAGGTCTTGCCCATGCTCGAAGATAACGTTTCCACCATACTCATCAGCCAAGAGGCACTGACGGCGCGGGTGCGCCAACTGGGCGAGCAGATCACTCACGACTACCAGGGGACGGACCTGCTCCTGCTCTGCATTCTCAAGGGCGGGGTGGTGTTCCTGACCGATCTCATGCGCCACATCGCCATACCCCACGAGATCGAGTTCATGGCCATCTCCAGCTATGGCGCCGCCACCGACAGCTCCGGCATCGTCCGCATCGTCATGGATATGGAGACCTCGATCCAGGACCGCAACCTGCTCATCGTCGAGGACATTGTGGACACCGGGACTACTCTGGCCTACGTGAAGAGCATGTTGGAGACCCGCGGCCCCCGGTCCATACGCATCTGTAGCCTGCTCAGCAAACCGGCGCGACGCAACGTCAGCGTTCCCTTGGACTACGTGGGCTTCGACATCCCCAATGAGTTCGTGGTCGGCTACGGTCTGGACTTCCAAGAGCACTACCGCAACCTGCCCTTCATCGGCGTCCTCAAGCCCGAATGCTACCGCGACGCCGGATAAAGCATCCGAGTCTCTTCTCCGGGCTCTACTGTGACCCCTTCATCTCACTCGCCTGGGAGACAGCTGGCGCTTCGGGCTGACCGACCACCGACAGGAAACCGCCGAACAGCCGGTACTCGTCCATGCGGCAGGAGTTGATGAGCTTGCCGTCGTAGACGGTCATATCCGGGCAGGAATCACACATGTCGGCCCGACCATCGGGCAGCAGATCCGGCGCCTGGATGATGCCGATGCTCTGCACGTGGATACCGTCCAGTAGGCGCCTCGGCTCTCGGCGCACGTCCTCGAACCAGGCCCGGGCCGCCCGGCGCACGTCCGGGTCCCAAGGGGCCATGAGGAACACCTTGCGACCGACATTGCTGTTGGATAGGTACGCCAGATAGGTCCCCTTCAGCAAGTGATGCCCGGTCTGGGCCAGCTCCATGGTCCGCTTCCCCACCGAGCCGTAGACCCGGCCCTCGGAGGCCACCATGGCCCCCGCCAGCCACTTGTAGGATGTATGGAGGATACTCCCCCCCAGATATCCGCAGGCCTCGTACTCGGGGAAGTGTTCCTTGATGATCTGGTAGACCTCCGGGGCGGTCACGAACTCCTCGTCGAAGCTCTCCGAGGCGTAACTGAGCCGGCCCAGATCCACCTCGTGGTCGCCCGCGTCCCGAGCGGTGCTCCCGGAGGAGATAGCCGTCCGGTAGGTGATGAACACCACTCCATGTACCCGACCCACGTTCCCCTGGGCCCACCGGACCACATCCGGGATCTCCCGGAAGCTGGATGGGTACACGGTGGAGTTGAAGATCAGGTACAGCCCCTTCTGGGCTGAGATCATGTCGGTGAGTTCCTGACGAAGCTGGTTCAGCTCCTCCTCGTTCTTGCCCACCCAACCGGGCCGATCCTGGTGGCTGTCCACGTGGACGGTAAAGCCGGACAGCCCCGCCCGTTTCAGGTCCCGAACGATCTCCGGGCTCAGGGCCTTTCCATTGGTCAAGAGAATGGGTTTCATGCCGTTCTCGGCGATGAAGGCCACGATCTCCATGATCTCCGGGTGTACCAGGGGCTCGCCGCCGGCGATGGAAACGTTGTCCGGGTTGCGCCAGCGCTTGAGGAAGAGAACCTCGTCCTTGACCTCTGCTAGGGTCTTGTGGCCGGAAAGGTGCTGGCGATAGCAGCCCTCGCAGTGTATGTTGCAGATGTCGGTGATCTCCAGCCAGGCAATGGGGTTGTCGTTCATTGACCACGGCAAGCGGTAGAGATCTCGTTTGTCCAGTGCCACGCCATCCTCCTCCATCCCGCGGTCGTTCATCCGCGCTCAGCACCCCTGGTGCTATCGGGCCCTTGGCCTACGGTAGGCGCACGCCCCACCTGGTACACAATGCCCACCCTAACGTCCCACCAGGGGCGAACGCGTTCCAAAAACGCAAAAAGCCCCTTGAACCCCGCCCGCCACCGGCAAGATCGAGGCACAAGGGACTCGGTCCGTGTATGGTACCCCAGGCAGGATTCGAACCCGCGACCCACTGCTTAGAAGGCAGTTGCTCTGTCCAACTGAGCTACTGGGGCTC
>JBBQIE010000015.1:0-13397 GCA_038324625.1 Anaerolineae bacterium
TCACTTCCCGACAGGTGGCTCTCACTCGGCCCCTCGGGCGTAGTGGACCCGTAGTCGCACTGGCTCGCGGTCCGTGGGTAGTTCGATGGTCTCGTGTACCGGGTCGAAGTCGGTCCAGTCGGACCCATCCATCTCCACCCGGATGATCTCCGCCATCTGTGGATGACGCAGCCGCAGCCGGGCCTGAGCCGGCGGATTGCGCTGAGGAAGGTGTAGTTCTGCCTCGATCAGCCCCTCGTCGGCGTGAGAGGTGATGGTGTAGCTTATCTCGCCGAAGTAGGTGAGGGCCCGCTCCACCCGCACGCTCTTGCCCTGTTCCAGCCATTCCCTGGGAATCGCCTTGCCCAGGAATAGGGTGTCCCCCCAGTCATCGACCAGCATCGAGCGCAGGTAGCGAGTGACGTTGGCCTCGTCCGAGGTCTTGAAGTGGTCCCCCCGCCAGTCAGCCAAGGTGGGCAGGTTGTGCTCCGCCAACATGCTGACGTCGTCGAAGTAGGTGGAGTAGAACCCGTTGAAGAAGGCCCGCAGGAAGGGCTTGATCTCGTCCCGCCGCAGGTAGAGTAGAGGGTGCAAGAGCAGGTTGGATTGCATAGAGAACCCGCCCCAATCGAACCAGTGCCCGCCAAAGTCGGGCATGGTTCCTGGGTAGCCGTACTCCTTAGACAAATAGAGGTTGTCCTCGTAGTCGTCCAGTATCCAGCGGGCCGCGGGGTCGCTGGAGGAGATCATCTCGCTCAAGAGCAGGCCCATCGAGCCCTCCAGCACCTCCCGCAGCCAGCCGAAGTCTCGTCCACGCCGCTCCAGGCGAGCCGGCCAGTAGGGGACCCATCCCCCATCGGCCAGCTTCACGATCGGCGACCGGGCTCGAGATTCATTGAACCCGGCCACGAGATCGCTCTTGAAGGCAGAGGCTTCTTCCTGAAGCCTCTGACCCTCATGGTGCCCTGCCTCCATCAGGACGTCGGCAATGGCCTGGAAGCCCCAGTAGGCGAAGGCGTTGCTGGACAGCCAGTGCCAGTAGTCGGTCACGTCCTCCAGGGAACCGACGGGCAGGAAGCCAAACTCGATGGGGCGGCTGCCGTCGCCGGAGGGCTTCATGGTCCGGCGGCGCTCGTGGGTGACCCAATCGCAGGCCCTAACCATCGCCGAGGCCACTCGCTCCAGCCATTCCCCGTCCCGGGTATAGCGGTAGTGCTCCGCCAGGCCCCACATGGCCCAACCCTGACCGCGGTTGTAGCCCCCGGTCTCATAACCGTTGGACCCGTATAGCACCCCGAACTTCGTCTCAAAGTCGCCCGGCAGAGGCACCGTTCCCTGGTAGTGGACCATGATCTCCAGGCAGCGCTCCGCTTCCTGAGTGTACCCGCGACGGTCCAAGTCGCTGATGCACATCACTCCCTCATCGGGGAAGTTGCCGTAGTGGAAGCCGCCGCATCGCGGGGCCAGCCGATCCGACCCCGGCTCGCGGTCATTGACTATAAGCATGTGAGTCAGGTGGGCCTTGTAGAAGCGGTTCAGGTCCTGATTAGGAGTCTCGATCTGGGCCCCTTGGGCCACTCGCCGTTTCCAGAAGGCCGTCACCTGGGCGCGCTGCTCTTCATAGTTCAGGCGATCCAAGGCTGTCATCTCCGCTTCGTCGGCCAGGGTAATGAAGGGCACCTTCACCACCAGGCAATGGTAGTCCCCGGAAGCCAAGGCCACTTCGTAGGTGGCGCCGGTCTCCCCAGCCTCGAGAGTGCCCCGACCACGGATGTCAACCTGGGCCCGCAGTCGCTTCTCGCCCTCACGGACGGCGAACAAGCGACCATCAGCGATCTCCAGTGGCTCTCCATCAACTGCCTCGTCCGCCGTGCTCAAGATCAGCCGCGCCACCGCCGGATCGGGGCCCGGGTTCATCAGGGTGAAACGGAGCAGCGCCACCACCGGATCGTCACCCTGCTTCTCGCTGTCATCGCCGATGTCGGAGAGGAGCCAGGTGGCGAAGGCCTCCTGCTCGTAGGCGATGGTTCCGGTAGCCCAGTGAGCCCGTACCACGGGCAAGTATCCCTCGGCCAGGCTGCGTCCGGTACACTGGCCCGGTAGACCAAACGAGTAGCGCAGCCGCTCCCCCTCCCACAGCAGCCGATCGGAATCCCGGCCCTTCACTCGGCGGATGAAGTTCTCGAAGAGCTCCAGGTCCCCGTTCGGGTGCAAGCGTGCCTTCTGCCGTCCTCCCTCACAGCCGAGGACGAAGTAGATGGGCGGCTCCGTCCGAGGCTGTTCCTGACGCACTCTCTCCCAGGTCTGCTCCGGGAGCTCCTCCACCTTCTCGATGGTAGACTTGCCCCGGCCCGCTTCCCAGCGGGCGGCAATGGCGCCCAGGCCTGGGTACCCCTCCGCCAGACCCACGGCCACGCCGAAGTGGGGCAGGTACAGGTTGCCCTCCGCGAAGACGTCGCCGATGTCCACCGAGAAGGACAGGGTCTCCGATCGCAGAGTGACGATGGTGCGGTCGTACGAATTGCGGTCGTCATTGTGGGCATATCGGATACGAGCCCTAACACCCGCCGGGTTGCCGTTGACCGACGAGCGCCAGCTACCGTCCGCCGCCACTTCAACTCCGGGCCCATAGGGCTCCACCGACAGCACGGAGCCGTTGAAGGCCTCCAGGCTGCCGTCCCAGCGCTGCTCCCGGCCGGCCAGCCCTCCCCATTGGAAGCACACCTCAGTCTCCCGCCACTCCGAATCACTATAGGCGGCCACATCCTCAATGGCTCCGGCACTCTCTCCAGCCAAGCGCAGCTTCAGCGTCCTACGGAAGCGCACGGGGTAGTCGGCAGCCGAAGGAACATCCTCTTGGTTGAGCGGCTCGAAGGCGTAGGTCCAGGTATCCCCTTGGCCCTCGACGGTACAGGCTGCCTTCCGCCACTGACCGGTGATCCAGTCGTCAATGGCCAGCCAGCCCTGCTCCCCCGAGCCCACCACGGCGTTCTTGGCCAAGCGCACTTTGGGCCAGTTCCGCTGCCAGTAGTGCAGCTCCGGCAGATCATGGCGGGAAACATCCCCAGAGAAACGTACGACCACCCTCTCCACCACCCGAGGGTCTTCCCACCAGAGGGAGTACTCATCCGGCTGGTCCGCCACGATCCGGGCGGCGAAAGGAACCAAGTTGACTTTGCCCATCATGCCTCCATGCCGGCCGATAAGCCACGTGGCCAATTGCGAGCAGCTACCGGCCCTCTATCTGTCTCCGTGCCTCTGGGTCTCTGTGGCTGCTCCCCGGAGACGGTCACCCGCGAGCCGCCTCGATAAGGGCATCCACGTTATCGGGGGGCGTGCCCGGGGCCAAGGGGCTGCCGTTGGCGACCACGAACGGGCCCTCCTGCGCCGCCTCCAGTTGCCGGCGAACCGCCGCCTTCACCTCGGCCGGGGTACCGTGGAGCATGAGATCCGTGGTATCCACGTTCCCGAAGAGGCAGACCTTCCCCTGGAGCCCACGAGCGATCTCGACCACATCGAGGTTGAAGGTCTTGCGGCTGTCCTCGACCAGCAATGCTTTGACCCCCGACTCGCGGATCAGCGGCACCAAGGGGTTCACGTCGCCGCAGAAGTAGACCATGGGCACCATACCCAAGGCTTGCACCTGCTCGAAGAACCAGCAGTCGGCCGGGTAGAGGATCTCCTCGTACATTCGGGGAGACATGGTATCGGCCGCCGCCATGTCCTCCGAGATGAGCCATCCATGCACCCCCACGGCGGCGAAGGCCCGGGCCCACTCCAGCGCCTCCCGGTACCGTAGCTGGACCAGGCGCTTCACCCCTTCCGGGTAGTCATGCAGGGCCATGAGGCTGCGCTCGTAGCTTCCCAGCGTCTGGATGCCGGGAGCCCCCACGTTGACGCACACGAACACCTCGTCGCCATATCGGCACACGATCTCAGCGGCATGGTCGGTGTAGCCCGCCTCGACCAGGCTCTCCGCCGTGAGCGAGACTCCGTGGTCGAGCCGCTGGTCAACGGCCTCACGAATGGTCAGGCCCTCATCCCAAGGCGGGTTCGCGTGCTCCGAGGCCAGGCTCTCATCGGCCAGGATCTCCTCGCGGGAGCCGTCGGGAGCAACCAGATACATCCGCTCCCCCTCGCGGATGCCGCGGTAGTCGCGGCCGGCCATACCCTTGCGTCGGCGAGGATAGCCCCCGCTCAGGTGGAACCAGTCCGGCCGGAAGCGCTCGTAGAAGCGCGTATAGACCGGAACCATGCTCGGCCCATCCGTCCAACGGTCCAGCATATAGTCTTTGCCGCTGATCTCGAACTTGTAGTTGCCCCACCAGTGCGGGGCGGCGGGCACCGTGTCCGGCCGACCGCCGGCGAGAGTGGCAAACAGGCGTTCCTTCGAGTTCATCCAATGACTCCGACACAAGATGCCGGCACAGGCCACCCATTCCCTGTCATTCCAGGCACCCGCCCGTCTCCAGGGCTCCTTCCAGAAAGACCTTCAAGGCCGGGTAGCCGGCCGGGCCGCAAAGGGGCTCGGCAAGCAGCCGACCGTCCGCCGCCGTGACTACCGCTCCCGGTGAGCACCGCACCCCGTAGCGCGACCGGAACTCCCTGCCCTGGGCGCTCTCCTGCAGAACCAGGCCTCCACCAACGCGCCCGGCATACTCCTCCTGAAGTCGCAGTACGATCGGCTTCAGGTACCGGCACTGCACGCAGGAGGCGGAGTAAACCACCCAGAGGCTAGCGCAGGACCCGGTCTCCGGGGCCTCGATCGGTGCATCCACCCTCGGAGCACAGGCGGCGGCCAGGACGGCAACGATCAGAGCCGCGAGCCATCTGATGATCAGCCTGCCTAACCCTTGAGCCCAGTGGTGACGATCCCCTGCACGAAGTACCGTTGAGCCAGGAAGAACAGGATGATGCAGGGGGCGGAGAACATCACCGCCGCCGCCATCTGCGGGGCCAAGTCCCCGCCCCCTCGGAATGAACGCAGGTAGTTGATCCCCAGGGCCAAAGTGAACTTCTTGGCGCTGCTCAGGTAGATGAGGGGGCCCAAGAAGTCATTCCAGTTAGCGGTGAAGGAGAAGATGGCCACCGTGGTCAGGGCCGGCTTCGAAAGGGGCAGGAGAATCTGGAACAGGATGCGAAACTCGTTGCAGCCGTCTACCTTGGCGGCATCGTCCAGCTCCCGGTTGATAGTCATGAAGAACTGCCGGAGCAAGAACACGGCGAAGGCGGGGGCGAAAAAGGCCGGGACGATCAGGGGCAGATAGGTGTCCACCCAATGGATCAGGTTGAACAGGACGAACGTCGGCACCATGGTCACTGGGAAGGGGATCATCATGGTGGCCAGGAGAACCACGAAGAAAAAGTTCTTGCCCGGATAGCGTAGACGAGCGAAGGAGTAGGCTACTATCGAGGTTGACAGCAGCTCCCCCACGATCACCCCCCCGGTAACGATGAGGCTGTTCCGCAGGTAGAGAAAGAAGGGGATGGTATCGAATACCAGCGGGTAGTTGGTGAACACCCAGACCCTGGGGATGAACTCCGGTGGAAAGCGAATGCCGGAGCCGATCGGTTTGAAAGACGAACTCAGCATCCAGATGAAGGGCAGCATGATGAACCCGGCCAGGGGCAGTACGGCCAGATAGACCACGAGCTTCACCAGACCGGTGCGCAGCGTCCGACCGACGCGTCGCCTGGAAGGCACGGCCCTCGCGCGCGACCCAGGAGCGACCGGCGGGGCCGGACGAGGCTGCCGCTCGACCGTGGCAGTGCCGTCGGCCATGGAGCTATCCCCCTTCATAGTGAACCCAGGAGCTGGAGACCCGCAGGCCCAGCAGGGTGCAGACCAGGATGATGGCAAAGAGCACCCAGGCCAACGCCGAGGCGTAGCCCATCTCAAACCAACTGAAAGCATTACGGTAGAGATAGAGCAGGTAGAACAGGGTGGCGTATGCCGGTCCGCCCCCCGTCATTATGTAAGCCTGAGTGAAGGTCTGGAAGCTGCCGATGACGCTCATGATGCTCACGAAGAGGATCACCGGGGAGATCATGGGGATGGTTATGCTCTGGAACCGCCTCCACGAGCCGGCACCGTCTATCTCAGCCGCCTCGTGAAGGGAGGCCGGCACCCCCTGCAAGCCGGCCAAGAGAATGATCATGTTGCCGCCGATCCCCCAGAGACTCATGAGCACGAAGGCCCATAGGGCCCACTGCTGTCGGCCCAGCCAGTCCGGGCCCTGGATCCCGGCCAATCCGATGATGTAGTTGAGAATGCCGAAGCGATGATTGAGGATCCAGGCGAACACCAGAGCCACTGCTACACCGGAAATGACGGAGGGCAAGTAGAAGATAGTGCGCAGCAGGCGGGCCCCCCGGATGTTCTGGTTCAGCAGCACCGCCACCAGCAGCGCCGCCAATATCCCCAGGGGCACGCTGGTGAAGGTGTAGGTCACCGTGACTTTGAGCGACCGGTAGAATAGGTCGTCGGAGAACATCCGCTGGTAGTTCGCCAGGCCGATCCACCGGGGCGGCTGGATGACCTTGTACTCGCTAAGGCTGAACCACAGCGAGGCCACCATCGGACCCAAGGTGAACAGAAGGAACCCGACGGCCCAGGGCGACAAGGTGAGATACCCCACCAGCGCCTCCCTCCGGCCGGCCCCCAGGCGCCGCCTCCGGCGGCGGTCTCCTCCAGCGCTCGCGGCAACCGTCATACCCACCTTCCTCATATGCGAGTGGTCAAGTCCTTGCTGCACCTCGACCGGGGGACTTGGCCCTTAGTGGAACAGGCCTCATCCCCCGGCGGGATCGCCTTCTAGGCGCGGGCCAGTTCCTCGTCAACAGCGGGACAGGCGGCTTCCGTGGCCTCCTGAGCCGTCTTCTCACCGGTGAAGACCAGGTCAATCTCAGCCTGGAACATGCCGCTGATCTTGTCCCAGCGATCGCCGGCACCGGGATAGCGCAGCTTCTGGATATCGCCCACGATATCCACCACGCCGGCCCAACCCAGCTCCTCGGTCTCCGGAGTGAGGAAGGTGTAGAGCATACGCTTCACCGCCGGCATGGCCTTGGCGAAGGTGTTGAACTGGGTCATCATCTCCTCTTCGGTGACGAAGTCGCGGCAGTACTGCCAGGCGAGATTGGGCTTCTTGGTCCCGGTCCAGATGCCCCAGCACCAGGTGTGCTGATAGAAGGTGCGGTTGCCGTCGTTAGCCGTCGGAGACAAGGCGGAACCCCAGTTCAGGCCTTGCTCGGCGGCGGCCCTCAGGTCAGCCAGGTTCCAGCAGTTGCCCAAGTACATGCCCACCAAGCCGGTCGTGAACATGTTCAGGGCCCCTTGCATGGTGGACTGCATGGAGACGCTGGGCGCGACGTTGTCTTTCACCACCAAGTCGGCCCAGTACTGGAGGGCATCATAGGCCGGGGCCTGGTCCATGACACACTGAGTCTCGTCCTCATTGAAGACGTCCCCGTGGTTGGACCAGATCCAGTACAGCCAAGGCACGAACCAGAGGTCGAAGGCCAGGCCATACTGATCTCGGGCTTCGGGAGCGCCCACGGATAAGGCCATGGCGGCTTCCCGCATCCGATCCCAGGTCCAGTCGTTCTCCGGGTAGGCGACACCGGCCTCGTCCAGAAGGTCCTTGTTGTAGAAAAGGGATACCGGGCCGGGCATGACGGCGATGAGCAGGGCGTAGAGGTTGTTTTGCCAGCTGGTGCTGGCCAGGGCTCCCTCCCAGAGATCGGTCTTCTTGAGGATGGGGTCGGCCTCCATGAATGGATCCAGATTCATGAGAGCCTTGTTCTCGGCGTAAGGTTGGACGTAGCCCTCCCACATGTCGTAGATGTCGGGAGCGGTGCCGGCGGCGATGACCGTCTGCAGCTTCTCGAAGTAGCTCTGACCCGCCGGCATGGGCGTCTGGGTGACGGTCACCCCCGGGTGGGCAGCCATGAAACGCGCGTTGAACTCCTCCTTGGCCGCCTGCTCCTCCGGGCCGGAGCAGCATAGCAGAATGGTCAACTCGCCTTCCTCGTAGTTCATGGCCGGCTCGGAGACCACCGTCTCCTTGACGATCTTCTCGACCTCGACCGTCTCCTTGACGATCTTCTCGACCACTTGCGGCGTGGCGGCTGCACCGCAGGCGGCCAGGACCAGCCCGCCCATAGCCGTTCCGCCCATCCGGAGAACCAGTCTACGGCTCACTCTCTTCCCGCTCACTTCCTACCTCCCACTGATGCGTTGTCCGCTGGCGGCAACTCCGGGGTGTGCCCCATCACCCTCGATGATCGAAAGCGGTTGATCGAGACGTCGGGAGCCGGGCTACCCGGCGCCGGGCCAGTTCATCCGGTCGGCGTACTCCTCGGCCACCTCCGCCACCCGCCAGTATGCCTCGGCGATCTGGGCGTCTGAGAGGGCGGCGCCATCGAAACCCAGGGTGGGTATCATCACCACGTTGGGGGCGAAAAGGTCGGCCATTTCCCGAAAACGCCGCAGCGCCGCCTCCAGGTCTCCCTCGTAGTCCCGCCCAATGTGGCCCATGCCGGTGTAGATGACCCCCCGGCCGGCGAAGGCCTCCTTCAGCTTAGGGAAGTCATCCTTGCTGTACTCATAGGCCAGGGTAACCCCTTTGATGGGCGGATTGTGGTCGAGATACAGATGGGCCGAGGGGTTGGGCCCGCAGTTGTGAAGCAATCCCCCACTGAAGCGAGAGTAGATGCGGCTGTTGTAGGGCCGGGAGAACTCGGCAAAGGTGCGCGGGCTGATGGTGGCGCAGACGTCGTCGGAGACATACCCCTTGTACTTTTCCGGGGCCCACAGATCGTCAAAGTCAGTGGTGGACATGTTCTCCTGCCCGCCCGCCGCCGCCACGATGGCGGTATAGCAGGCGATCATGTCCTCAGTGATCCGTTCCAGGAGCCGATGCATCAGCTCGGGGTACTCGTAGAAGGCGGCGTAGTAGAGGTTGGTCTCCACCAGATCCTTGGCCGTGTTCAGGGGGCCGCCCAGGTCTATCCCGGAGATGTAGATGCGCCCCTGACTGCGCTCGGCGAAAAGCGACACCCGTCGTAAGCACTCCGGCATCAGGCCCTGGGTAGTGGGGTCGAACTCGGGCAGCTCCTGCACCTGGCTCATGTCGTTTATCAGATTGCGGCCGATGCCGGGCATCTGGTTCGGGTCGTCGGACCAATGCACGGGAATGCCGTAGACCGTGGCCATGGTCATGTAGCCGACGTCGGGCCGCATGGTGGGTATGTAGTCGCCAGGCAGGGCCCGCAGGGCTCGCTCGATCCCGGCGAGACTGACGGCCCACTGCTTCTCGGCGTCCTCCAGCTGCTCCCGCATGGGGAAGCCCCAGGGGTTCTCATGGACGGACAGCTTGAGAGGCACGTGGTCCACCGGGCGGTAGTCCCAGGCGTCACGCACCCGTTGCTTCCTCCGCTCGATCTCAGCATCGTCGTAGAGGCCCCATATTCGCCTCAGGGCCTCATCCGACTGCCGCTTCAGGTCGGCCTCTTCCGCCATGAGCAGATCCCCTCGCCTCGCCGGCTCAAGGCTCTAGCGTTCTCGAATACCTCTAGAGCCCGACATTAACTCCCACCCGTATCGTTTCAATGCCGTAGGCAGGCACCGGTATCTCAATGATCCCGTCCTTCACCGGTAACGGCTCCCGGTCGCGCTCGACGATGTCGGTCCGGCGAGCCGACGTCACTTGGATCGCGGGGAGCTTGAGCCTGGCCGTGGTGTCCTTCCCTTCCAGTTCCATAAATCGAACAATGAGCCCTTCGCCGTCCTCCGCTCGCTTCAGGGTGAAGGCCATGACACCCTCCGGCTCCACCTCCAGGAAACTGCCGGAGGCGCCTTCGCCACCCTGACCGGCCGGGAGAACGACGGCGGCCATATCGGTGCAGTATTCCCAACCGAAACGAGCCGCCTGAGCGTTCCCCCATTCCGGTCCATGCCCAATCAGGGAAAAGCGAAAGACGAAATCGCCTCCCTGGCGTTCCTTGAAGTTGGTGGTCCAGTAGTTGTTCATGGCATAGGCGTAGAAACGACCGCCGACCAGGTCAAGCCGGTTCTGCCACTTGCCGGTGTTGATGTCGCCGATGGAGACCACCGGCACCTCTCGTGACGACCAAGTGACGCCATACTCGGGACCCGAGGCATCGAGCCAGTACTGGACGTTGTGCCAGTCGTGGCAACTGTCGGGCAGTTGGTCCACCCCGGGCTGCATCGCCGCCGCCCCCGCCACCTCTAACTTGATGCGGGCCTCCGGGACGAGCAAGGGAAAAGCGAAGTACAGCCCTTCCTTCTCCAGGGTCTCCTCTTTGTACAGCCGGTTCACCAGGTCAACCCGCTTGAGGTTCTCGTGGAGGATGACCTCTTGGCGCAGCCAGGGGATGACGTACTCTGCCAGACCCCCCTTGCCCCAGTGTGGCTCCGAGAGCTTGACGTGCTTTCCCATGGCGCACTTGCCCATCGAATAGATACTGCTCTGTACCGGGCCGCCCTGGCCGGGGTAGATGCCGCTGCACTCGGGCACGAACCGGCCGTGAATGGGCGGCTCACCGCTGTCGTAAACCAACTGGTTTAGTTGGAAGGGGCTCTCGGTGTCCACCAACTCGCGGCCCAGCTCCTTGTCGTAGATGCTGCACACGGCGCCGGTGGCGGGGTCGAGAGTGACCCGGTAGAAGCGGTTCTCGATGGCGTTCGCCCCAACGGATACGGACCCCGACCTGACCGGAGACGGGGCCCCCGCTTCGACGCCGTAGACGAGGTACCCGTAGGAGGGAACGTCCTGAGCCAGGAAGGTAATGGTAGACCCACCCCCCCGGTGCGACTCCAGCACCTGATAGGCCACTTCCCGGCCATCGGGAGCCAATACCCGGAAGGGCTTTCCTCCCGTGGTTGCCCCTTCCAGTCGGACCGTCACCGGTGCGGTCCGAACCCATGAGAGGGAGTTGAAGACGGCTATGCTCGGTGAGGAAGCATTGCCCAGACGGCCGCCGAAGCGCCTCAGGCCCCGTGCGAGAAGCTCCTCAGTCCGCTCGACCGCGCTCGAGGCGAAATCCGCTTTGGTTTGCCATTCGCTGGTAGTGGTCTGCAGGTATGGGTCGGAGACGTTGTTCCACATACCCCAGGTGTGCTCGTCGTAGAGCATCAGCTGGTCGTAAGCGTCCTCAAGCTGCTGATCGGGGTAGTCACTTGGCCGGCCCATGGCCCAGTCCAGGGACAGCAGCTTCTCCCCCGTGGAAAGCTCCTCATGGGCCACACGGGTGACACCGGTCTCGTAGGCGGAGGAGGCGGGGCCGTCCATCCACCAGTCCGTCCAATCACCGGCGTAGTGGGGGAAGCTCCCGGAGTGGGCCTCCTCCATGTAGCGGAAGAACTGAGTGCTGGTGGCCAAGATCAGCCGAGGATACGCATATTTCTCGTTCCACTCCCGCACCATCCGGGACATATGCACGCATGGGGGCGCGTTGTCCGAGGTCTTGCAGGTGGTGCGGAGATGCACGGCGTCATACTGATAGCCCCCTCGCTCCAGAGAGGACAGGTACGCCGGGAGCTTGGCTTCCGCCTGGGCCCGCGTTTCGCTCAGCCCCAGACGCCGACCCTCGCCGTAGATCCACTCCGGGTGGCTGTTCCAGACCAGCACCTCGCTACCATCGGGGCCGGTCCAATAGAAGGGATTGGCCACCCGCGGCACCTTGGCCCGCGCCACCCCATCCTGAGACCAGTTCTGGTTCACCGCCGTGGATAGATATCTCACCCCCGCCCGAGCCAGTACCTGGGCGAACCCCCAGGGATTGCCGGGGATATCGGTGGTCATGGCGCTGGTGATCTCGATGCCATGCTCGCGGGCCAACTCAAAGGCATAGTAGATGGACCGCACCAGTTCCTCATGGGTGAGGAGGGCGGAGTTGAAGGCGGCGTACTGGGCGGTGATCTCGATGCGCCCATCGCGGACGAAGTCCAGGAAGTCGGCCCGGTCTTTCTCGCCGGCGTCCTCCAGGAACCACTTGACCGCCCAGGTGGTGTCGGCCGTCCAGCGGAACTTGGCCTCCTCCGGGAAGTCATCGGTCTGGCGGCAATAGTCCACGATGCGGCGGAAGTAATCCTTATGCTGCTGGATGCACACCTCGGGCACGTCAGTGTAGCCGAGGTCGTGGTGCGAGAAGGGAACCACGTATACCTGCCAGTGGCGCACCGGTTCGAGTTGGAGGCTGACAGTTCCACTCTCGACTTCACCCACCCGCAGGGTGAACTCGGCGGGGACGACGACGGCGACCTCGGGCAGGGTGAACTCGTACTGGCCCAGCCCCCGCTCTATGACCCCCAGTTCTATCTTCTTCGAGCGGCCGTCTACCTTGGCCATTAGGGTGCCCGGCCCCTCCGCGCCACTATTATCTACCTGCGCCTTCAGGACCTGGCGCAGCTTATCGCCGGCGGCAACCAGGAAGCCCGTCTTGACGATGGCGAAGTTCGTCAATTTCTCCGACATGACCTTCTCCTCGGGCTCGATGTGCCCACTATCCCTCGCTCCCGGCTCACGCGGAGTAGCTCCCGTACTTTAGCCCGGCGTCCACGAAGGCTTGGATATTCTCCAGTGGCGTTCCCACCACGGTGGAATCGGCCGTGCCGAGGACAAAGCCGCCCCCGGCAGCGGCCGCTTCAATGCACCCGACGACCGCCTGTTCGATCTCTTCGGGCGTGCCCTTCAGGAGCACCTCCACCGGGTCCACATTGCCCTTGAGAGCGATCCGACCGGCAGCGGTCCGCTTTAGCTCTCCCAGATCATCCACGTCCCCTTGAGGAGGCGGCAGCAGCGGACAGACTATGCTCACCCCGGCCTCGATCAGATCCTCCAGCAGCACCCAGACGTGCCCGTGTTGGTGGAGATGCAGGGGCACGTCGAACTCCCGGCACACCCGGCTGACCGCGGCCAGCACCGGAACGTCCCACTGACGATAGAGCCGGGGGCTGACGATGGGCGGTCCGCTGTAGCCGCTGTTGACGAAGACCGCCTCGCTGGCGGTGTCCTCCAGCAAGTGACGGGTCCGAGCCGCGATGTGGTCCAGGTAGCGCTCGTGCAGGTGCCGGCAGTAATCTGGGTGGTCCTGAAGGTCGTAAATGGTGGCCACCATGCCGCCCTCGCGGGCGCCCCCGAGAAAGCTGGTGAACAAGTCCCCCACGCCCGGGGTGACCAATCCAGCCTCGGCCACCCCCTCAAGAGCCTCCCTAACCCCGCCCAATTCCCCCGCGCCAGGATCATCGAAGTAGTAGGCCTCGTAGGCGGGCATGTCCCGAGCAAAGTCCTTCACCGGGTGCTCGATCAGCCATCCAGCATAGACCGGCGTGGTGCGAGACACGGCCCGAAGCCGGCCCTTCGGAGTGTCGAAGTCCATCTCCGTCTCGATCA
>JBBQIE010000016.1:0-13215 GCA_038324625.1 Anaerolineae bacterium
TGAGCAGCGCCGGGCCCTCGAGGGCATCGCCGCCGTGCTCTGGGAGAGACGCTTGCGTCAGCCCGGCCACGGTCCCGCCGACCACGCCCAAGTGCTCAGCGACGAACTGGAGCAACTGGGGGTGCGGGACCAGGCTTTCGCCCTGGAAGAGGTGGTGCGAGAGGCTATCGCCGCCACCGCCGGCCTGGCCTCCGCCCGCGGCGTCCACCTGAACTTGAATGTCCAGGGGTATCCGGAAGCCTTTGCCGATGAGGCCATCACCCGGCAACTCCTCATCAGCTTGCTGGGCTTGCTGGTGCAGCATGGGGACCACGGCGATATCGAGGTGGGCCTTCGCCATGAGGGTCGCTGGGCCCTGGCGGACTTCGTGGCTCCCGGCGATGGCCCCGAGGACCTTGAAATGCAGCTACTGACCCCCACCCGACTGGCCACCCATCTGGGCGGCCAGCTCACCCTCGAGCCGAGCGAGGCCGGGCTTCGCGTCCACCTTCGCCTGCCCACCGCTCAGGAGGAGACGGTGGCCATCGTGGACGACAATCCCCGCACCCTGCGGCTCTTCGAGCGCTACCTGGAGCCCTATCGCTACCGCCCCATCCTCATCCAGGACAGCGCCAAGGCCCTGGAGCAGATCCATTCCGTCCGCCCGGGGCTGGTGATATTGGACATCATGATGCGGGAGGTGGACGGTTGGGGCATCCTTCAGGCCCTGCGCACCGACCCCGCCACTCGGGACATCCCGGTGCTCATCTGCTCCGTCCTGAACGACGCCCAACTGGCCGAATCCTTGGGCGCCGCCGCCTATCTCCGCAAGCCGGTCAGCCAGGGCGAGTTGGTGCGGGCTCTGGACCAGGCCCGCCAGGCTCGAGATGCCGAGCCGGGAAGGCCTGACAGACGGCCCCCAGCCAGCGGGTGATCTCGTTGGCGCTGAAGGGCGCCCCCCGCCGCACGGTGACCAGCCCCTGCCCCAGGTTGGCCAGGTCCCGGGTGAAGCCGTGAGCGGTGATGGCGATTACCGGCAGTGCCTCCCCCCCGGGCCGCTTCCGCACCTCGCTCAACACCGCCAAGCCGTCCATCCCCGGAAGGATGAGGTCCAACAAGACGGCATCGGTTCCGTCCTCCAGAAGCCGTAGCCCCTCCTCACCGTCGTAGGCTTTGGCCACGGTCAAGTCCGGCCTCGAGATCTGGATAGCCCGCTCGACCAGTCTCCCCACCCCGGGGTCGTCATCCACCACCAGCAGCCGCCCCGCCCCCGGGGCCACTTCCTCCAGCACGTCGTTCAACTGCTGAGGCATGAAGGGCTTCATCAGGCAGCCATCGAAGCCCTGGGCCAGGGCCAGGTGCTGCTCCAGGGGCCAGGAGCAGGTAATCACGGGCAGCAGGGTGCCGGCCACCTCCGTCGCCAGCTTCTCCTCCAGCTCGGGGCCGTTACCTCCCGCCAGGACGATGGCATCCGCCTTGGCCCGGCGGGCGACCAGGGCCGCCTCCTCCCCGTCCCCGACCTCGATAATCTCCGCCTCCGGGAGGTAGCGGGAGAGAAGGCGGGGGAACTCCGACGGCGACGCCAGGGTCACGAAGCGATGACCGCCGGAGGGCTTGGCCGCCGGATAGCGCCAGTCGCGGGGCAGGGTGCCGGAGGATGCCGGCTGCGGGGATTCCTCCGGCAGAGGAATGGTGAAGTGGAAGGTGCTTCCTTGCCCAACCTCGCTCTCGGCCCAGATGCGCCCCCCGTGCAGGTTGATGAACTGCCGGCAGAGGGCCAGGCCCAGGCCGGTGCCCCCGTATTTCCGTCGCAGGGAGCCATCCACCTGATGGAACTCCTGGAAAATCTCCTCCAACTGGTCTCGGGGCATGCCGATGCCGGTGTCAGAGACGGTCACCTCGATGTCGCCCTCCCGCCGGCGGGCGGCGATGGTGATGCCGCCCCTCTCGGTGAACCGGGAAGCGTTGTTGAGCAGGTTCAGCAGAGTCTGGCGGATGCGGGTGGGGTCGGCGTACACCGGGGGCAGCTCCGCCGGGAGGTCCAGGCGCAGATAGAGGTCGCGGTCGCGCAGGAGGCTCCGGGCCGTCTCCATCGTGTCCCGGATGAGGGGCGCCAGGGCGATGCGCTCTTTGCTCACCGGCAGACGGGCGGCCTCGATCTGGGAGAGGTCGAGCACATCGTCAATCAGGTGCAGCAGGTGAGCGGCACTCTCGTAGATCTCGGCCACGTCGCCCCGGAGTTCCGGCGACCAAGTGACGCCCCGGTAGTTGTCGGGGGACATGTGCATCATCTGGGAGAAGCCCACGATCAGGTGCAGGGGTGTGCGCAGCTCGTGGCTGATGTTGGCGGCGAACTGGCTCTTCATCTGCCGGGCCCGCTCCGCCTCCTCCCGCGCCTCCGCCAGATCGTAGGTGGTGCGTTTCAGGAGGAGGTTGGCGTCCGCCAGGTCCTTCAGGGTGCGGTTCAACTTCCCCCGCTGCACCTGGATCTCGCGGGTGGTCCGCCAGGATTCCTCGTAGCCTTGCAGGGCCCAGCCCAGCACCGAATGCAGGTTGCGGGAGGTGAGCCAGGCGGCGACGGCGTTGGCCCAGTACAGGGCCAGGGCCCCGGCCAGGAGCGGCAGCGACCAGCGGCCGGGCTGGAGCCAAGCGATACCCACCAGGAGGGCGCTGCTCACCCCGGCAGCGATGAAGGTCGGGGCCATGCCGGGAATGAGAGTGGCCCCGGTGATGGCTACCAGCCCCACGAAGGGGGCGGCCGGGAACCCCGCCACCAGCATGGCCACGGCGCCCAGGGCCACCGCCCCGGCCACGAAGAGGAACCGCCGCAAGGCCAACGGTCGGCGCACGGCCAAAACCAGAGTGCCCAGCAGGGCCATACCCAGCGGGAGGGCCAGGGGCTGGCCGGCCACCCGCGGATGGGTGACCAGGGTCTGCACCAGGGCCCAGGCGTACCCAACGGTCACCGTCACCCAGCCGATGGTGTTCAGGGCCGACTGCTGAAGATCGCCCAGCTCGCCGGCCCAGTCGGCCGTCTGCACCGGGTAGACGGGGTTGGGATCGAACTCCCTATAGATCATGCCCACGGTCCGCTCCCTTCCAGGCGTCCGGCCGGTGCCTTGGCGATTTGGGGAGGCCCTCACCCCCAACCCCTCTCCCATTGCGATGGTAGAGGGGAGCCTAAGCGAGCAGTCTCCTCTCCCCCTCTCCTATCGCAATGGGAGAGGGGGCCGGGAGGGTGAGGGCCTCCTACGTGCGCTAGAACGGCCACAGCGCGCGATAGTAGGCGCTGCCCCAGTCTACGTCTTCCTTCATAAGGAAGCAGCCACCGCCCCGGAAGCGCCCCCCGGCCTCCAGATGACCGGCGAAGGCCCGTTGCATGGTAGTTTGCCTAGGCAGCCGGGCCAAGTCCTCGGGGGAGACGGTACCGTCCTTCTCCGGGAAGCCGTGGCCGAAGACCCGCCGGATGAGCCCGCCGCCGCGGGGGATGGGGAACAGGTACATCTCCCTCTGGAAGCGCACCAGGTTGGACGAGGCCGGGAGGAGATCGGCGAACTGGGTGTCGAGGATCCAGGAGTGGCAGGCGAACCCCACGAAGGGCTTGTCCGGGAAGTGCCGGGGGAAGAACTCCAGGGCTTGGCGGATGGAGTCGCCGCAGAGGTCGAAGTCCATGGGCTCCCCGGCGGGGATGTGGATGTCGAGCACCGGGCTACTCGGGGTCAGTACCGGCACCCACTCCCTCTCCGGCAACGATATCGGCTCGGGCAAGGCATCGCCCGCGGGCGAGATCGGGTACCCGATGACCTGGCCGTCCCGCACCTCGAGGGTGGTGGTCCAGGCGTCGTCGGGGTCGAATATGCCGGCGGAGCCGTCCCTCTGGCCGTCGGCCCGGTAGGTCAGGTCCGGCTCGGAGAGGGCCACCACGGCCCCGCTGGATCGGTGCCGGTAGGCTCGGAAGGGGCTGCGGAACTGGGAGGGCATGAACTGGAGCCGTCCCAGCCGGTAGAGCTCACCCCGCCAATGCAGAAGCAGCCAGCCCAGGATGCCGGTGCCGATCCCCCAACGGCCATGTTCTATGCGGTAGTCCTCCGTCTCCAGGTTCAGCTTCAGGTCCAGCGCCGTGTCGCGGGTGACCTGAGCCGGGACGCCGCGGGCTCGGTGTATCTCCTGCATATGGGGAGTGCCCGACAAGAGGAGCAGCATATTGAACAAGCCGGCATCCGGCCCCAGAGCCGCCGTGAGCAGGGGCCAATCGCGGGCCTGTTGCCGCTCCTGAGCGGGGCCGAAAAGCCGGCTGTGGCAGTACCAGGCCAAGGCCCGCAGAGCGGGATCATCGCTGATGCGGCGCGCTGCCTGCAGAGCCAGTTCGGTGATCTCGCCGGGCAGGTAGGCCCGCTCACAGGCCCAGCGCACGTATCCCGGCTCCAGAAAGGCCACCGTCTCCGGCAGGCTGCCCATGATCCGGTCCCATTCGGGCGAGAAGGCCGCCTCACGGTCGGCGATTCTCAGGGCGGCCAGGGTATCCTGAAGGTTGATAGGCACCCCGCCGGCGGGGCGGGCTAGGTTCAGCTTCGGGTGTGGGGTGGCGATGTTAGCCTCCTCAAGGTTCCGTGGCGGCGCTCACCGGGCCCTAGGACCCATCTGCCTCATCGAGGACGATGTCCGGATAAAGCTCCTTCATGCAGTCGGGACAGATGGCGTGGGTGAAGTCGGCCTGGGAGTGGGCCTTGACGTACTGCTCCACCTGCTGCCAGTACCCCTGGTCGTCGCGGATCTTCTTGCAGGAGGCGCAAATGGGGATCAGGCCGCTGAGAGTCTTCACCCGCGCCAAGGCTTCCTTCAGCTCCACGATCAGGGCTTCTTTCTCCTTCTCCACCCGCCGGCGCTCGGTCACGTCGCGCAGCACCACCACCCACCCCGATGCCCGGCCCCGTCGCCGGATGGGGGTGATGGCCACATCCAGGGACTCCTGCCGCCCGTCATCTCCCGTCGCCACCTCCCCTCTGGTCTCCTGAAGGTCCGCCAACCGGCCTCGGAGAGCCGGGTCGGCGGTGGTCAGATCGGCTCCCCGGAGACCTATGGCGGCCTCCGGCCGGAGCCCGAGCAGTACGGCGCCGGCCAGGTTCAGGTCCACTACCCTCCCGCGGGGATCCAGGACGATCACGCCGTCCCCCATGCTCTCCACCACCTGGGTCCGCGCCGCCGGGACCAAGTCGAGCATCTGGAAGCGCACCATGCTGAGAAGGATTATCAGTCCCGCCACCGCGAACGCCAGGGGGGTCAGGTCCATGCCCGGAAGCGGGCTGTAGCCGAAGATATAGGACAAGTTGACGCCTAGGGGTAGGATCACCGCCGCGAAGACGGAAAGGCCCTGAAGTCGGTAGATGAGGTGAGACCGGACCAGGGACTCCAGAAGAATGGCGGTACCGGCGATGAGAAGGGAATGCGAGTAGAGAGCGTAGACATAGAACCAAGGGCCATAGGACTTGACGATCGTGGAGAAGGGCCCGCTTTCGTCCAGGCTGATTCCGTAGCGCATCAGCCCGTGCTCACCATTGGTGGCCATCAGCAGCACGGTGATAGCCGGCACCAGGAAGAGGGAGGCCACCCGTCTTCGGGTGAGCCACTCTCGGCGATCGGTGTATTGAAGGGCAAACAAGAACCACAGCACTGGAAGTGCGGAGATGGTCGGGTATTGCAGGCCGGCCCAGAGCACCTTGTCGTCCAGGGTAATGGAGATCATCTCAAAGGCGTTGCCCACCGCCCATAGGGCACCAACCACCAACATTAGGAGTATGGTTCCGGCCGCCGGCATTCTCCGTCGAGGCCAGGCAATGACGGCGCCGACGGCGCATATCCCCGTCGCCAGTAGGTGAGGCAGCACGTAGGGGGTCCATTGCATGACTCAAAACACTCCTGGGCCGGGTTGGGTGGCCGCCGCCTTCACCGTACCCCTGGAATCTAGCCCCAGGAGCGCCTCCGCACAAAAGGCTGCGGCCATCAGGCTTCGGTGGAGGGGGTTCCCCCGGTGGCGGTAGCGCTATCCCGGGCCCGGAGCGCTCCGTCCTCCATGGTCATCACCACCGGGAGAGCGAAGGACACCAAACCCATGACCACACACCCCGCCCCGCCCACCACCCACCAGGCCCGACCACCGACCGCGTCCGCCACCGGGCCGGCCACCGCCAACCCCAGCGGCATGGCGATGGTGGCTAGGCTCCGGAGCACGGTGAACACCCGGCCCTGCATGTCCGGTGGGATCAGCGCCTGCATGGCCGCTGTCACCGGCCCGTTGATCAGCGGGTTGGAGAGGCCGAGAAGGCCCATCCCCACCACGGCCAGGGTGAACCCCGAGGCGGGGACCAACCCCACCCACAGGCAAGCCGCCCCGGCCAACACCAAGCCCATCAGCGTGGTGGCCACCTTTCGGCGAAAGCCGCCCCACATCCCCAGGCCGAGACCACCTAGGACCAGGCCTATGCCCCAAACGGATTCCATCCAACCTAGTTGCACCGCCCCTCCCCCGAAGTGGTCGGTGACCAGCAGGGGCAGGAGGGACGTGGATGGCACGAGCAGGAAGTTAGCTAGGCTGAAGATGACCAGAAGGGCGATCACCCCGGGCAGGCGCCCCACGTAGCGGAGCCCCTCCATGAACTCGTGCCAAACCGATGAACCAGACGCCCCTTCCTGGTCGGGCGACCGCGCCGGCTGGGGGATGCTCACCAGGAGCAGAGGGGTGATGGCCAGGGCTGCCGTGGCCACGTCCACCGCCATCACCCCCGGCATCGGCAGGACCGAAAGGAGCAGGGCTCCGATCGGCGGGGAGACCACGTTCAGGCTACCTTGAATGGCTTGGTTCAGGCCGGCGATGCGCGACAGGTGCTTCTGGGGCACCATCAGGGTGGTGGAAGCCAACATGGCCGGCCAGTGGAAAGCCTCTCCCAGGGAGCGCGCCACCATGACCAGGTACACGTGCCATATCTGCACCGAGCCTGTCAAGAACGAGACCGCCAACCCCACCGAGGCCAGGGCCACGAATCCGTCCGCCAGGATCATCACCAGCCGCCGGTTCCACCGGTCCACGAGGGTGCCGGCCAGGGGCCCCAGGATGGCAGCGGGCAACACCGCCACCAGAGTGGCCACCGCCAGCACCGTGGCCGAACCGGTGGTCCGGGTCAGCCACCAGACCAGGGCGAACTGGACGATGCCGCTGCCGAGGATGGAGAAGGCCTGCCCCATCCAGATGCCGAAGAACCGCCCCTGCCACTTGGACTCGACTTCCCTGATCCCGTTCACGCCCCCGTCCCCTCCTCCGGCATTAAGACCCTCTTAACAACTCGGTTGCAGCCGCCTGGCGCTTGTGCTACTCTGACGCCGTCGCCCCCACGGGACACAATACCAACACCCTGGCGACGATGCCAGACCACAGGAGACAATGGAGACGACACCTGCCATTGAGCCGCCTGAGTCAATCGTAGTCCAGAGGTACTTTCGGCTTCGAGATAGGATCGGCACCATCGCTCCCCTGAGGCGGTTCCGCCTACCCGGGGGCAGCGGTGGGTGGCGCCGCTACGGCGTCCACCTGGCCGTGATGCTGGTGGCCCTGACGGCCATCTTCATCCCCCGCTTCTCCCTGTCGGTATCCTCTTTGGCTCTGCCTCAGAACCATCAAGCCCTTACCGGCCGAGAATATCTCGACGACGCTCGCCCCCTCACCCGAGGGGAGCGCCCCGCCGCCCCGCTGGTCAGCGAGGACGAAGTGCTGCGGCGAGCCGGGGTCATGCACACCACCGAGGCCCTGTATCCGGAATTGCAGGCCCGCACCTACGCCGTGGCCGATGGCGATACCCTTTACGGCATTGCCGCCCGCTACGATCTGGACCTGAAGACGGTCATCTGGGCCAACGACGCCCTGGTGAAGTCCCCCGATTCCCTCTCCATCGGCCAGGAACTGGTGATCCTGCCCCTCGACGGCGCCTACTACGCCGTCGCCGAGGGCGACACCATCGAGAGTATCGCCGAGAAGTACAAGGTCTCCTCGGACGCCATTCTCAACTACGGCGGCAACGAGATCGAGGATGGCACCCCCCTGACCGTCGGCATGAAGCTGGTGATTCCCGGCGCCGACCTGCCGGAGCCGCCCCCCCGAGTGATCGCCGTCCCCGCCCAGGAGCGCACCTACACCGCTCGGGTGGTGGACCCGCAAGAGGGATCCGGCAGCCTCATCTGGCCGGTCAGCGGGCGCATCAGCCAAGGTTACTCCGGCGGCCACGCGGCCGTGGACATCGCCGGGGACACCGGCAGCCCGGTGGTAGCCGCCGACGACGGCACCGTGGTGCTGGTATCGTGGATGACCTGGAGCTACGGCTACCACATCATCATTGACCACGGCAACGGCCTGGAGACTCTGTACGGCCACCTGAGCGAGATAGATGTCGAGGTGGGCGAGAACGTGAGCAAGGGTGAGGTGATCGGTAAACGCGGGAGCACCGGCCGCTCCACTGGCCCCCACCTGCATTTCGAGGTGCGCGAGGGCGGAGTGCGCCGGAATCCCTTCAACTACCTGCCCTAAAACCTGCCGCTCGTACGAACCAGACCCTGAAGGTCTTCGAAGACCTTCAGGGTCTTTCCATTTCTACCCCCATCGGCCTACCTACCGTACAATGGGCCCATGAGAGACACCACACCGGACCCCCGGCATCGCCGGCCCGAGAGCAGCGACTACCACGTCTACCGGCCCCGGCTATTCCGGACCCCGGCCGGCGCTTTCCCCCTCTACACCAAGCCCGGACTGTTCTCCTGGAAACGCCCTCACCGCTCTGCCGAGCTGGCCCTCCAGTTCCTGAAGGCCGACGGCCTCCCGGCCGGGACTCGGCTCCTGGACCTGGGCTGCGGCAACGGCGTCATCGGCTTCGGGTGCCTGCACCTCCAGCCGGACCTGGACCTGCACCTGGCCGATGCCTCTCACGCCGCTCACGCCGCCGTCTCCATCAGCCTTGAGCGCCTGGGCTATCGGGGCCGGGCCTGGTTCAGCGACGTCACCGCCGACCTTCCGCCGGAGATGGTCTTCGACGTCATCGTGGCTCACCTACCGCGGGGACGGGACCTGGGAGAGCAGATCATTCGGGAGGCCTGGCACCGACTGGAGCCCGGTGGTCGCCTCTACATCGCCGGAGCCAAGAACACCGGCATCCGCACCCGCGCCGAGACCATGTATCAGTGGTTCGGCAATGGGGAAATGGTCGGGGTGACCGCCAGTCACCGGGTGGCCCGCGCCCTCAAGCGATCCGGGAGCCCGCCCCCTCCGCCTGGGGACTACCACACCTGGCAGGAAGCCGGCTTCGCCGCCCGTGGTCAGGAATGGCGCTACGTCACCAAGCCGGGCGTCTTCTCCTGGCGCCGGCTCGATGCCGGGACTCGGCGGCTCATGGCCCAACTTGAGGTGCGGGATGGAGAGAGGGTGCTGGACCTGGGCTGCGGCGCCGGCCAGGTGGGGCTGGTGGCTGCCGGCCTGGCCCGAGGGGTAGAGGTGGTGATGGTGGACGACTACCTGCCCGCCGTGCGCGCCGCCCAGCGAACTGCGGAACTGAACGGCCTGGAGAGCTTCGCCGTCTATCCCAGCGATGCCGGGTCCGCCGTCATCGGTGAGCGGTTCGATGTGGTGGCCACCAACCCTCCCTTTCACGTCGGCCCGGGGGTGGAGTACGACGTGGCCGCCCAGTTTATCGAGGATGCCCGCGATGTCTTGGATGCCAAGGGCCGGCTCTACCTGGTGAGCAACACCTTCATCCCCTACGACCAGCAGATGGAACCCATGTTCCGGCGGGTGCAGGTGCTCCACGAGGACCCGCAGTTCAAGGTCATTATGGGGGCCCGGCCGGTGGGACGGGTGAAGAACCGGGAAAAGCCGCCCATCGTCGCCCCGGACTAGCGGATCGGCCAAGCAGTCGCCATCATGCTGATGGAGCGCTTCTCAGACCACCCGTCATGCTGAACGGAGCGCTTTCCAGCGGAGTGAAGCATCTTGCCTCACGCACGGCGAGATGTTTCGCTGCGCTAAACATGGCGCGGAGGCAGCGACGGGGTGACGGCGAAGGGAGCATCGGGTGGCTGGGAAGTCATGGGCGCGGTTCACGCCGCGATACTTGACCAGCGTTCCCGCATCGCCACGGCTGCGGTGCGCATCGTTTCTGCCCCTAACGGGTTCTGTAAACTGGTGTAACGATATCCTATTTGCTGAAGTGATAAACTGAGGAGGCCTCTTGACCGTACCTGACTCTCAACGCGTCGCCGTCGTCGGCATGGGCGCGGTGACCCCTATTGGAAACGACCTCCCCACCACCTGGGCCGGCATCCTGGCCGGCCGCTCCGGGGTCGGCCCAATCACCCAGTTCGATCCCTCTGACTTCAAGACCCGGATAGCCGCCGAGGTGAAGGACTTCGATCCCGGCCGCTACGTGGACGTGAAAGAAGCGCGCCGGCTGGACCGCTTCACCCTCATGGCCATGGCCGCCACCCAGGAGGCCGTCGCCGATTCCGGGCTCGACATCGCCGCGGAGGACCCGCGCCGAGTGGGAGTCCTGATCGGCTCGGCGGTGGGCGGCATCCACGTCCTCCTGGAGCAGGTGGACATAATCAAAGAGCGGGGGGCCCGGCGGGTCAGCCCCTTCGCCATCACCGGGCTCATGCCCAATGCCGCCGCCGGGCAGGTGAGCATCATGTTGGGGGTGCGGGGGCCAAGCATGGCCGTGGTCACCGCCTGCGCCACCGGCAGCCACTCCCTGGGCGAGGCGGCGGACGTCATCCGCCGGGGAAACGCCGACATCATGATCGCCGGGGGCGCCGAGGCGGGAATCGTCCCCATCGCCATTGCCGCCTTCGACAACATGCACGCCATCACCAGCCGTAACGACGAGCCCGAGCGAGCCAGCCGCCCCTTCGATGCCGACCGCGACGGCTTCGTGGTCGGGGAGGGGGCCGGCATTATGGTCCTGGAGCGGATGGACCGGGCCAAGGCACGGGGAGCCCGCATCTACGCCGAGCTTTCGGGGTATGGGGCCACCAATGACGCCTTCCACATCGCCGCCCCGGCGGAGGATGGCCAGGGAGCCACCGAGTCCATGCTCATGGCCCTGAAGGCCGGCGGCATCGCCCCCGATGAGGTGGACTACGTCAACGCCCACGGCACCAGCACTCGCCTCAACGACGCCATCGAGACCCGAGCCATCAAGACGGTGTTCGGGGAACACGCCTACGAGCTGGCGGTAAGCTCCACCAAGAGCATGATCGGACACCTGCTGGGGGCCGCCGGCGCCGTCGAGGGCATCACGGCGGTGATGGCCATTCACGAGCAGGTGCTCCCCCCCACCGTCAACTACGAGACCCCGGACCCCGACTGCGACCTAGACTACGTCCCCAACCAAGCCCGCCCGAGCTCCATCCGGGTAGCCATCTCCAATTCCTTCGGCCTGGGCGGTCACAACGGTACGGTGGCCTTCCGCAAAGTGGAATAGGCTCAGGAGGTTAGGCGTGGGCTCAATCGCTCCGAGCCCACGCCTAACCTCGATCACTCGTCGTAGAGAGGATCGGGCCGCTCTCGTCGCCAACGCCGCCCGGCCTCGTATCCGGCCTGGAACGCCTCCCAGGCCCCAGGCTCGTGGCTCTGATCGAAACCCTCGCGGTCGGGCAAGCCCATGTCGTCAATCCCGTCGTGTACCCCGGAGATGAACCACTCCTGCAGGCTCTCGGGCTTCGCGAACCGCGAGGCGATCTCCATTCCCTCCGGCAGACTGGACCGGTCTCTCGTCATGTAGGTCCTTCCTTCTCGCCCTTCTTTGCGCCCTGGCGTCTTTGCGTGAGACTCCCCCTACCGGTATCGCGACTCCGTCTGCCACATGTCCGGGTTCGGACCCAGCCTCTCCTTCAGGACCTCGGTGGCGGTGCTGAGCCGGCCGATCACCGCCGGTGCCAACTCCAACTCCGTGGCCTGGGCGTTCATCCGCAGCTGCATGGGGTTGCGGGCCCCGGCCAGCACCGAGGTGACCCCCGGCTGGGCTAGGAGCCAGGCGATGGCCAGGTTCCCCATGGGCTCCGCCATCTCGTCGGCGATCTCCTTGATGGCCGCCACCGCCGCGAAGGTCTCCTCCTCGCAGCCGGGGCCGCCGTGGCGGGTCCCCGGTCGCTCCCCGGAGTAGAAGCGAGTGCAGGCCCGGCCCTCGGGCACCTCCTCCACCGAGCAGTACTGCCCCGACAGCAGCCCCTGGGCCAAGGGGCTGTAGCAGAGGATGCCGACGCCGTTCGCCACGCACACCGGCTGGATCTCGTGTTCGATGGCCCGCCACAGCAGGCTATAGGGCAATTGGTCGGTGGCCACCGGCCCGATCTCCAGCACATCCCCCAGGTCCCCCACCCCGAAGTTGCTCACCCCGATGGCCCGAACCATCCCCCGGCTCACCAGCCCCTCCAGAGCTCTCATGGACTCCTCCAGGGGAACGGTGCGGCTGGGCCAGTGAATCTGGTAGAGGTCAATGCGGTCCGTCTGCAGGCGTTTCAGGCTGGCGTGGCAGGCGCTGAGCAGGTCGTCCGCTGCCAGGTGCGAGGGGCTCACCTTGGTGGCGATGACCGCCTGGTTCCGGCGGCCCACCAGGGCCCTGCCGAGAAGGGTCTCCGAGTAGCCGTCGGCGTAACCCTCGGCAGTGTCGAAGAAGTTGATCCCCACGTCGAAGGCCGACTGGATAGTGCGGATGGACTCATTCTCGTCCCGATCCCCCCAGTAGGGGCCGCCTCCGAAGGCCCAGCACCCGAGGGCCAACACCGATACCGAGATGTCCGTGGTTCCCAGATCGCGATATTGCATGGCTGACTCCTAAGTACACCCATTGCTGTAACTGAGGCCCATTCTACCAGATCACGGCCATCTCCGGCGCACTGCAGGCTGCCGCAGAGTGTGCCTCATCTGCGGGGCCAACCGTCACCCCTTCGGTGCCCTAAGGGAAGGCTTCGAGCGCTCCACACCGTCACCCTGAGAACCCAATGCCGTACGGCGTCATGCCCGGAGCCCATGATCGTGATCCGCAGGGGCGAATCTTGTATTCCCCGGCCACCGAGGGCGAATACACGATTCGCCCCTACCAGTTATCGCTCGGCACGTCATGAGCAGCTGAGCGAAGATACCGTCTGCGCTGTCAAGAAAGGGCAGGGCGGTAATCAGGGTTGAAGCGGCGGTTGGACTTGAGT
>JBBQIE010000017.1:0-12915 GCA_038324625.1 Anaerolineae bacterium
CTGACGGCGGAGAACGAGATCTTCTTGGCCCGGACCCTGGACGTGGGGGTGTTGCCCCCGGACGTGGCCATCAATTGCAGCATCTCTGGGCCGGTCCTGCGGGCCAGTGGCGTCCCCTACGACATTCGCCGGGCGGAACCCTACTCGGTTTACCATCGCTTCGACTGGCAGGTGCCCACCCAGAAGCACGGCGATACCTATGACCGGTACCAGCAGTACATGGCCGAGGTGCAGCAGAGCCTGTCCATCATCCGCCAGGCCCTGGCCGGTCTACCGGCGGGGCCGGTGATGGACGAGAAGACGCGGCGAGTGCGGGTGCCGGCCGGCGAGGGCTATGGGCGCATCGAGTCCCCCAAGGGCGACTTCGGGTTCTACATCGTCAGCGATGGGGGACAGCAGCCCTACCGCTGCCGCATCCGTAGCGCCGGGCAGATCAACCTGACCGCCCTGAAGCGGATGGTGGTGGGCCATTCCTTGCAGGACTTGGTGGTCATATTCGGCAGCCTGAACTGCACCGTGGCGGACATTGATCGCTGACGAGAGGAGCGCATGGGCTTTCTTGATACTCTCCCTTTGACCATCATGGAGTGGCTGCGGGCCAGCCTGAACTCCTTCCTGCCCATCTGGGGGACGGAGCTGGTCGCGGCTCTCATCAAGGTGGTGGCGGTCATCGTCCTGGCCATCATGCCCGTGATCCTCTTGACTTGGGCGGAGCGGAAGGTGCTGGCCCGAGGGCAGGATCGCTTTGGGCCCAACGTCGCCGGCCCCTACGGCCTGATAGTGGCCTTCGCCGACGCCATCAAGATCCTGAGCAAGGAAGACATAATCCCCAGGGCCGCCGACCGCCCGGTCTTCAAGCTGGCCCCGGCGGCGGTGATCATTCCCACCCTCCTGGTGTTCACGGTGATCCCGGTGGGCCGGGGGATGACGGCGGCGGACTTGAACATCGGCATCCTGTTCGCCATCTCCGTGGCCTCGCTGGGCGTGATCGCGGTCCTGACGGCCACCTGGACCTCGGGCAACAAGTATTCCCTGGTGGCGGCCTTCCGCTCGGTGGCCCAACTCATCTCCTACGAGTTGCCCATGGCCTTCGCGGTGCTGGCAGTGGTGTTGGCCAGCGGCAGCCTGAGCACGGTGGGAATCGTCCAGGCCCAGTCGGTGCCCTTCGTCATCTCCATGCCGGTGGCGGCGGTAATCTACTTCTTGGCGGCGTTGGCAGAGGCCAACCGCTGCCCCTTCGATCTGCTCACGGGAGAGTCGGAGATCATCGCCGGGTTCAACCTGGAGTATTCGGGCATGCGCTTCGCCATGTTCTACATCGGCGAGTATGCCCACATCTTCATCATTGGGGCCCTAACGACCACCCTCTTCCTGGGGGGGTATCGTGGCCCTATCCTTCCGGGATGGATGTGGTTCTTCATCAAGAGCTTCGCCGTGGTCTTCGTGGTACTGTGGATACGGACCAGCTGGCCGCGTATGCGCATTGACCAGTTGCTGGACTTCGCCTGGAAGTTCCTGATCCCGGTGGGCATGGTCCACCTGCTGCTGGTGGCGGTGGTGTATCGGATCCTGCCCGGCGGGGGCCTGGGGACGGCGGCGCTTTCGTTGGTGGCCAACCTGGCTCTGGTGGGGACGGTAGTGGTGGTATTGGTGTATCGGGCCCGTCGCAGCACTTCTCGTCGCTTCCGGGCGCTGGTTCTGGGGGAGGTATAGGATGCTCGGTCGCGGTATGCTGAAGGGCCTCTGGGTCACCTTTCAGCACATGGTCTCCACCTACACCAAGCGGCCTTCGCGCTTCCCCAAGCGCTATCTCTCGGACAAACCGATGGAACGGCCGGAGCCGGACACTCAGGGGATGCTGACTCTACAGTACCCCTTCGAGCGCTACGAGATGTTCCCCCGCTTCCGAGGGGCCCTGGTACACTTACGGGACCAGGAAACGCACCAGCCTCGCTGCACCGCCTGCCTGGCCTGTGAGCGGGCCTGCCCCCACGGGGTGATCTCCATCGAGGTCGAGGGGAGGGGGCGGGAGCGGAAGCTGAAGGCTTACATGTACGAGATGGGCCGCTGCATCTTCTGCCGCTTGTGCGTGGAGGCCTGCCGGTTCGACGCCATCGAGATGAGCCGGATGTACGAGTTCACCAGCACCACCAAGGACCAGACCCTGGACCTGGAAGACCTGCTGGCCTTGGGGGATAAGAGCGGCATTCGCCATACCGGCGAGGCCTGGAGCTAGGAGCGGTCGGCAATGGCGAGAGTGCTCTTCCTGGTTGTGAGCGCGGTGACCATCATTTCCGCTCTGGGGGTGGTGAGTCTGCCGAACGTGTTCCACGCCGCCCTGGCGCTGGTGCTATCGCTCCTGGGGGTGGCCTTGCTGTACGCCCTGCTGGGGGCCGGCTACGTGGCCGCCGTGCAGGTGCTGGTCTACGTGGGGGCGATATCGGTTCTCATCATCCTGGCCATCATGGTGAGTGAGCGGATCATGGGTCGGGGAGAAGAGGCTAGGGAGTCGGCTTTCAACCAGCAGCGATGGCTCACCGGGGCCATTGCCGCCGCCCTGTTCGCGGTCATCACGGCGGGGGTGGTCTCGGTGGGATGGCCGGTGATCACTCAGCCGGTGCCGGTGGATATGGTGGGGCAACTGGGAATGGCCCTCATGGGTAAGTACGCCCTGCCGTTTGAGGTGGCCTCAGTGGTACTGCTCGCCTCGCTCATGGGCGCCGTTTACATCATTCGCGACTCTTAGGCCGGGAGCGTTCGGGAGCACTCATGGAAGAGATCTTGGGGACGGTGCCTCTGACCTGGTATCTGACGGTGTCGGCAGCCTTGTTCTGCATCGGACTGTATGGGGTCCTGGCCCGTCGCAATGCCATCAGTATTCTCATGGGCGTGGAGCTGATCCTGAACGCCGCCAACCTGAACTTCATAGCCTTCTGGCGCTACGTGGGAGCGGCCGATTTCGACGGGGTAGTGTTCGCCCTCATCGTGATGACCATCGCCGCCTGCGAGGCGACGGTGGGCCTGGCCCTGATCGTGGGGGTGTTCCGGAACCGGCGTTCGGTGGATCTCAACAACCTGGACCTACTACGTGGCTAGAAGCAGCGTAACCGACGGATGGGGGATCTGCTGATGTTCAACCTGGTCGGGCTCGTCCCTCTGCTGCCTCTGGCTGCCTTTGCCGCCATCTCCCTGGGTGTCTGGCGGGATCGGCGCCTATCCACCTATGTCGCCCTGGGCGGCATCGGACTGGCTTGGGTGATCGGGTGGGGCATCTTCTTCGCTACCTGGGGCCAATCTGGTCTGGTCGAGCATCCCTTCCGGCAGACGCTTCTCTCCCTTCCCACCGGCACCAGTCGTCTCGAGCTTGGGTTCCAGGTTGATCCCCTGACCGGCCTCATGCTCTTCATGGTGCCCTTCCTCTGCCTCCTGATCTTCATTTACTCCCGCGGGTACATGGCGGGGGACAAGCGCTACAGCCGGTACTTCGCCTACGTCTCCCTCTTCGCCACCGGCATGTTGGGCCTGGTGGTTTCCGACAACCTGCTCTTCCTCTACGTCTTCTGGGAGATCATGGGGCTCTGCTCCTATCTGCTGATCTCCTTCTGGTTCGAGAAACCCAGCGCCTATCGGGCCGGCCTGAAGGCGTTTCTCACCACCCGGGTGGGGGATGCGCTGCTATTCCTAGGGCTGCTGCTTCTCTACTCGCGTACCGGCACCTTGTCCTTCGCGGAGATATTCCGTGAGGAGTCGCTGCGACACCTGGCGGAGGTTCAGGCAGGGCTCCCGCTCCTGGGAGCCCTGCCGCTATCCACCCTGATCGCCCTACTGGTCTTCGGGGGGGCGGTGGGGAAGTCGGCACAGTTCCCCCTGCACGTGTGGCTCCCGGAGGCCATGGAGGGCCCGACCCCGGTGAGCGCCCTGATCCACGCCGCCACCATGGTTTCCGCGGGCGTCTACCTGGTGGCCCGGATGTTCCCCTTGTTCGCGGCGGCCGGCCCTGGCAACGCTGCCATGAACACGGTGGCCTTCATCGGCGCCTTCACTGCCCTGTTCGCCGCCACCATCGCCGTGGCTCAGAACGATATCAAGCGGGTGCTGGCCTTCTCCACCATCAGCCAGTTGGGCTACATGATGGCCGCCCTGGGCATCGGCGGCTACGTGGCCGGGGTCTTCCACCTCATCACTCACGCCTTCTTCAAGGCCCTCCTGTTCCTCGGCTCCGGGGCGGTGATCCTGGGGGCCCACCACGAGCAGGATATGCTGAAGATGGGTGGGCTGAAGAGCCGGATGCCGGTAACTTTCTGGACCTTCCTGGCCGGGACTCTGGCGCTGGCGGGGGTGTTCCCCTGGGGAGGCTTCTGGAGCAAGGACGACATCCTCAACGAGGCCTTCCATAGCGACCTGTGGATCATCTACGTCGTCCTGAGCTTGGCCGCCTTCCTCACCGCTTTCTACATGGGTCGGCAGGTGTCGCTGACCTTCCTGGGCAAGCCTCGGAGTCACGAGGCGGAAGAGGCCAAGGAAGTACCGATGGTGATGCAGGCCCCCCTGATGGTGCTGGCCGTCTTCGCCACCGTTCTCGGCCTGATTGGGGTTCCGGAGGACTTCCCTATCCTGGGGCCGATATTGGGCTCCAACCCCTTCCACCATTACATCGGGGAGATGCTGGCCTTGACCGGGGCCCATCCGGTGGCCCTGCCGGTAAACTGGCTGGTGCTGGGCATCTCCCTGACCCTGGCGGTAGGGGGGCTGGCGGCCGGATGGCTGATCTACGGACGCAAACCCCTGGCGGCGGGCCAGCCCGACCCGCTGCGGGCCCGGCTGGGGCCGGTGTACACGGTGCTGGAGAACCGCTACTACGTGGACGAGTTCTACCAGGCCACCGTCATTCGCTTCAGCCTTTGGCTATCCGAGGTCTTCGCGGCCATTGACTCCCGCTGGGTCATTGACCCCTTCGTGAACCTGGTGGGTCGGGCCGGGGCGGCTCTGGCCGAGATTCTCAGCCGGGCCGACTCCTCGGTACTGGATGGGGCCGTGAACGGGGTGGGGAAACTGGTACGCGCCGGGGGCCGCGGCCTGCGCCAGGTCCAGACCGGGCAGGTCCAGGACTACCTGTTGGTGTTGGTGACGACTGTATTGCTGCTGCTGGCCGTCTTCCTGGTCCTTTAGGTCTTCGTCCTTTAGGGCTCACGAAGGGGCGTCGGCGCTCGATCCGCCGCGTTTAGGAGGAACCATAGATGGGATTCCCGATTCTCTCGCTGGTAACATTCGTGCCCCTCGCGGGGGCGCTCGCGGTATTGCTGCTGCCGGCGGGGAACGCGCGGACCATCAAGCAGGTGGCGGTGGGCACCGCCGCTCTCAACCTGGTGTTCGGGATACTGGTCTGGACCGGCTACGACCGGGCGGCGGGGGGGCTGCAATTCCAGGAGTTCGCGCGGTGGATCCCGAGCATGGGGGTACACTACCACATGGGTGTGGATGGGCTCAGCGTGCCCCTCATTTTCCTGACCACTCTCTTGACGCCTCTGGCCCTGCTGTACTCCGCCTACACCATCCAGACTCGGGTGAAGGAGTTCTTCCTCCTATTCCTGATTCTGGAGACGGGGATGATCGGGGTGTTCGCCGCCCTGGACTTCGTCCTCTTCTACGTGTTCTGGGAGCTGGGTCTGGTCCCCATGTACTTCCTGATCGGGATCTGGGGAGGGAGCCGGCGCGAGTACGCCGCCATCAAGTTCTTCCTGTATACCCTAGCCGGAAGCGTGGCCATGCTTCTGGGCATCCTGTTCGTCTACACCAACACCGGCACCTTCAGCATCCCGGAGGCGGCCGCCACTTTCGAGGCCATCCGGCCCTTCGCCTCCAACATGACGGTGGTTAGCCTGGCCTTCTGGGGCATTTTCCTGGCCTTCGCCATCAAGCTGCCGCTGTGGCCTTTCCACACCTGGCTGCCGGACGCTCACACCGAGGCTCCCACCGCCGGTAGCGTGATTCTGGCGGGAGTGTTGCTGAAGCTGGGCGGGTACGGCTTCCTGCGCATCCTTCTGCCGGTCTTCCCCTCGGCCTTCAAGTATTGGGCTCCCCTGATCGCGGCCCTGGCGGTGATCAGCATCGTCTATGGGGCTTTGGTATGCATCGCTCAGTGGGATCTCAAGCGGCTGATCGCCTACTCCTCCGTCTCCCACATGGGCTACGTGATGCTGGGCATCGCTGCCGGGGCCTACGGGTTGGGGGCGGCCTCGGGGCAGGACAGCGTCGCCATCGCCCTCAACGGGGCGGTACTGCAGATGTTCAACCACGGGATCATCACCGGGGCCCTGTTCCTCCTGGTGGGGGTGATCTACGAGAGGGCTCACACCCGCGACCTGAGGGAGTTCGGGGGCCTGGGCGCCATCGTGCCCTATTTCTACGGCTTCATGCTGGTGGCCGGCTTCGCCTCCTTGGGTCTGCCGGGCCTGGCCGGCTTCTGGAGCGAGCTATTCGTCTTCCGGGGAGCCCTGGCCATCATGCCCATCTACGCCGTGGTGGGGGTCCTGGGGATCGTCTTCACCGCCGTCTACATACTGTGGAAGATCATGCAGAATCTGTTTCTCGGTCAGCCCAACGAGCGCTGGCTGAACCTGCCGGACCTGACCAGTTGGGAGATCGTCTCCCTGGCGCCGCTCTTGGCCTTCATGTTCTTTTTCGGGGTCTACCCGACGCCCATCGTCGAGCTGATCAACACGGCGACCACCGCACTCGCAAGCCTGCTGTAGGGGCCGGTCATGGATGCCGCTAGCACTTTGGCTCTACTCTCACCGGAACTGGTGCTGCTCGTCGGGGCGTTGCTGGTCCTGATCCTAGATCTGGCCTGGAGCGACGCTCGCCGGGCGGCGCTGTCCTACGTGTCCCTGGCGGTGCTGGTCTTGGCCCTCCCGGCGGTGGCTCTACTTTGGGGGCGATCGCAGAGCATCCTCTCCGGGATGATGGTGGTGGACCCCTTCGCCCTCTACTTCAAGCTGGTGGCTATCGGCACCACCATCATGGTTGTCCTGGGATCGCGGCAGTATCTGAACCAGCGGGCTCGGAGGACGGGCGAGTTCTACGTCCTCATCCTCTTCGCCACCCTGGCCAGTATGCTGTCCACGGCCGCCGGCGACCTCATCAGTCTCTACCTGGCCTTCGAGTTCCTGAGCCTGACCAGCTACGTCATGGTGAGCTACCTCCGCGGGGATCAGCTCTCGGTTGAGGGGGGGATCAAGTACTTCCTCTATGGGGCCGTCGCCTCGGCGATGATGCTCTACGGCATGAGCTTCCTCTACGGGGCCACCGGCACTACCAACCTGGTGGCGATTGCCGCGGCTCTGCGCGGGCCCAGCGCTTCCCTGAGATGGCTGGCCATTCCCACCACGGTGCTGCTCCTGGCCGGGTTCGGCTTCAAGATCGCCATCGCTCCCTTCCACCAGTGGTCGCCGGACGCCTATGAAGGGGCGCCCACCCCGGTGACCGCTTTCCTCTCGGTGGCCTCGAAGATGACCGGGTTCGCGGTGCTGATGCGGGTGATGATGGTGGCCATGGGGGACTTCCAGCCCACCTGGGCCCGCATCCTGGGGGCCTTCGCCATCGTCAGCATGATCCTGGGCAACTTCGTGGCCCTACAGCAGCCGAACATCAAGCGGATGATGGCCTATTCCAGCATCGGCCACGCCGGCTACATCATGATCGGCTTCGTCACCCAGACGCTGGAGCCCACGACCTTCAACGGCCTCAATGGGGTGCTCCTGTACGGGGCAGTGTACCTATTCACCAACATCGGCATCTTCTTGGCCATCATTGCCTTCGAGGACGCCACCGGCTCCACCTCCATCTCCGACTACGCCGGGCTCATGCGGCGCTCTCCATTCCTGGCGGTGCTGCTGGCCTACTTCCTGTTCTCACTGACGGGAATACCCTTCACCGGGGGCATGTTCGCCAAGTTCTTCGTCTTCGCCAGCGCCATTCAGGCCGGGCCTTTCGGCTTCTTGCTGGCGGCGGTAGGTATCTTCACCAGCGTGGTGGCGGCATTCTACTATCTGAACGTGGTGCGGCTCATGTTCTTTGTGCCGGGTGAGGCTGGAGGGGCTATCCGGCTGGGCATGGGGCCGCGGGTGGGTCTGGCGTTGGCGGCGGTCATTACCCTGTTGATAGGCGTCTATCCGCAACCGTTGATCAACCTGGCCTCGCGATCGGTGGTCATGCTCGGGATACTGCCCTAGGGGATGGCGCCCTCGGTGGATTGAGCGGGCCGGGCATCGGAGCTCGCTATCGCCGACCCCGCGAGTGCCTTGTTGCCTTGGCGCCTCGCACTTACCACCCTGCCTGGAGGTGGGTTGAAGTTCTCATTTGAGTTGCTCAAAGGTGGAGTGGCCGGGCCCCGTAGGGGGCTGGTGCGTACCCCGCATGGCGCCTTTTCCACCCCGGCTTTCATGTCGGTCGGGACCCAGGCCACGGTAAAGTCCATGGCTCCCCAGGACCTAAGACAGGTGGGGGCGGAGATCGTGCTCTCCAACACCTATCACCTCTACCTGCGCCCCGGCGCTGATACCATAGAGCGCCTGGGGGGGCTGCACCGGTTCATGGGCTGGGACGGCCCCATCTTGACCGATAGTGGCGGGTTCCAGGTCTTCAGCCTCAAGCACTTGCGAGAGCTCAACGATGAAGGAGTGGTTTTCCGCTCCCACCTGGACGGCTCCGAGCATCTCTTCACCCCCGAACGGGTGGTGCGCATTCAGGAGCAGTTGGGCGCGGACATCATCATGTGCCTGGACGAGTGCGCCGACCCGGATGACCGCCCCGGCCTGGAGGCGGCCCTGGATCGCACCCACCGCTGGGCCTACACCGGCCGGCAGGCGCAGCGTCGCGAGGATCAAGCCCTCTTCGGGATCGTCCAAGGGGGCATCCATACCGACTTGCGGGAGCGATCTGCCGAGTATCTGGTTAGCCTCGATTTCCCCGGTTACGCCATCGGGGGCCTGAGCGTGGGGGAAGGCAAGGACGACATGCACCGGGTACTGGAGGCCACCTTGCCCCGCCTGCCTCGGGACAAGCCTCGCTACCTCATGGGGGTGGGGTCACCGGAGGACCTGCTGGAGGGTGTGGCCCGAGGGGTGGACATGTTCGACTGCGTGCTTCCCACTAGGGTGGCCCGGAATGGGGCGGCCTTCACCCCGGATGGGCGGATCAACCTCCGCAACGCTGCTTTCGCCGAGGATCCGCGTCCGGTGATGGAGAGCTGCGACTGCCCGGCTTGCCGGCACTTCTCCCGCGCTTATCTCCGGCATTTGATCCAGGCGAACGAGATATTGGGCCACCATCTGGTGACGGCGCACAATCTGCGTTTCATTCTGCGTCTCATGGAGGACATCCGCGAGAGCATCAACCACGACACCTTCGACGCGATGAAGCGGGAGTTCCTCAGTCGCTATCGCCCGGTGAACCCGGAGAGGCGACGAGCCGCCGGGCCGGCCCGCGGGCGGAGCCTGGTTCAGTGAGCCTTCTCCAGGCGATAGTGCTAGGGGCCCTACAGGGGGCTACCGAGTTTCTGCCCGTCAGCAGTTCCGGGCATCTGGTGCTGGTGCCCTGGATCCTGGGCTGGCCCTCGGGCGATATCGTCTTCGGGGCGGCGGTTCACCTGGGCACCCTTCTGGCGGTGCTAGTCTACTTCCGGGAAGACCTGTGGCGGATGGTGGCGGCCTGGGTGGACACCCTGCGCCGGCGCCGGATCGCGGACCCCTACGGGCGGCTGGCTTGGTTAGTGGTGGTGGGTACGGTGCCGGCGGCCTTGGCCGGGTACTTTCTCGAGGGCTGGTTCGAGCGGATGTTCTCCACCCCCCTGCTGGTGGCGATCCTGCTGTTGGGCACCGGGGCCATCCTCGCCCTCTCGGAGCGGCGGCGGCCACGAGAGCCGAAAGGCGCCCACGAGGGCTCGTGGACGGATGCTGTCCTAGTGGGGCTGGCGCAAGCGGCGGCCATCGCCCCGGGCATCTCCCGCTCCGGGTCCACCATGGCAGCGGGAATGCTGCGCGGGATCCGGCGAGAGGAGGCGGCCCGCTTCAGTTTCCTGCTGAGCCTCCCCATCATCGCCGGCGCCGGCCTGCTGGAAGTGGTCAAGGCCTTGTCCAAGGGACAGGGTGCCGGCTTGGTCTTGGGAGCGGTGGGCGGCGTGGTGGCGGCGATCACCGGGTTCGTGGCCATTCGCTCCTTGCTCCGATACCTGCGCACCGGCAGCCTCCAGCCCTTCGCCTACTACTGCTGGGCCTTCGGGGGTCTCTGCCTTCTGCTGGCGGTGGTGCGCGGATGAGGAGGCTTGCCGTGAGGGTGCTGCTCTCCGGCCTGGCGCTCGTGGCGGTTACCGCTTGCGGGAACGTCGAGGCTCTCGAGCCCGCTTCCCCCTCGCGGCCCATTCGGTTGGCGGTGTCCCTGGAGATGGAGCCGGCCTTGGGGGACCTGGCGGCCTGCCTCCCCGAGGGGACCGAGTTACGGCCCCTCTCCGATCAGGCGGCGCTGGAATCGTTGCTGCTGGGCTACTCGGACGCGGCCCTGATCTGGGGCCCACGGCCCGAGTTGCCCGAGGGATACTGGGCGGAGCCGGTGGCCTCCGACGGGCTGGCTCTGGTGGTACATCCGCGCAACCAGGTGGGCCCGCTGGACCTCGACCAAGTGGCGCAGCTCCTGAGTGGGCAGGTGACGGACTGGGCCGCGTTCGGGCAGTCGGTGGGGAGGGTGGAGATCATCACCCGGGAGCCCGGGTCGGGGGCAAGGGCGGCGGCGGAGGCACTGGCCCTGGCCGAGGGCCGGTGGCCCAGCAGCGCGGCCATTGCCGGTAGCAACGGCGCCGTGCTAGACTACGTGGCTGTCGAGCCGGGGGCCATCGGCTACGTGGCCGCGAGCAGCCTAGCCGAGGGCGTGCGGGCTCTGACGATCGAGGGTGAGCGCCCGGAGCCCCAGAAGGTCCGGGACGGGCTCTACCCCCTAATGACCGGGGTCTGGTTGGTGTACGGGGGGGAGGGCTCCGGCGCGGTGTTGCTGGACGGGTTTTTTCCCGATGTCTGCACTGAGGCGCTGTCCCGGCACTACGCCGGGTACGAGTTTGCCGAGCAGTAGGTCGGCCCCGCTGCTAGCGGAAGGACCTCGGTGCTTCCCCTCCTCGGCCACGGGGCGGTGACCGAGCCCGAGGGGGCTATGGCAGCGCCCGGACGAAGGGATTCCTCTCCTTCTCCAGCCCAATGGTGGTTAGAGGTCCGTGACCGGGATAGACCACGGTCTCGTCCGGGAGGACGAAGAGGCGTTGCTTGATGGACTCGAGGAGAGTCCGGCCGCGGCCGCCCGGTAGGTCGGCGCGCCCCACTCCCATGCGGAAGAGGGTGTCTCCGCTGAAGAGGATCGCCTCCTCCCGACTGTAGAGGCAGATGCCGCCGGGAGTGTGCCCGGGGGTGTGGATCACCTCGAAGGTGGTCTTGCCGACGGGTAGCGTGTCGCCGTCGGCAAGGAGCTGAGGCTGTTGAGAGAGGCGAATGGGCTCCGCCATCCAGGTGGGTAACCCGGCGGGCAAGTCATCGGGGGATGCCCCCTCGGGGACGAGACCACCGCCCAACAGCAGAGCCAGGTCGTCGGCGTGGATCACGACGGTGGCCTCGGTGCTCTCGGCGAGTGAGGCCAGGGCACCGATGTGATCGAAGTGGGCATGGGTGCAGAGGATGGAGCGCAGCGTCGCCCCCGACCGCTCGACGGCCTCGAGAATGCGTTCGGGCTCGCCGGCGGGGTCCACGATCAGGGCCTCGGCGGCGGAGACGTAGAGATAGCAGTTCGCCTGGAGCGGACCGAGGGACAGGGTCTCGACCGTGCCTTGCACCGGATGTCGCCCCTCAAACGGACAGAGTAACTCGATTATAGAAGCGGGAGCGCGGCGACTCAAGTCCCCCGCGCCTGGAGCGTGAGCATGAGGATGAGCAACCTTTTCGGGAACACCCTGCGCCAGGACCCGGCGGAAGCGGAACTGGCCAGCCATCGCCTGCTCCTGCGGGCGGGCATGATCCGGGCCGTGGGGGCCGGCATCTACCACTATCTGCCCCTGGGCCGCCGCTCCCTGCGGAAGATCGAGGAGATCATCAGGCAGGAGATGGACGCCATCCAGGGACAGGAGATCCTCATGCCGCTGATCCAGCCGGCCGATCTCTGGAAGGAGAGTGGTCGCTGGTACGATCTGGGGTCGGAGTTGGTCCGCTTCAAGGATCGAGCCGATCGGGACATGGTGCTGGCCATGACCCACGAGGAGGCGCTCACGGACCTCATGCGCCGCGAGGTGTCGTCCTATCGGCAACTGCCCCTCATGGTCTATCAGTTCCAGGCCAAGTTCAGGGACGAGCCCCGGCCTCGTGGCGGCCTCATCCGGGTGCGCGAGTTCACCATGAAGGACGCCTACAGCGCCCACGCCGACTTCGAGGATCTGGACCGATACTACCCCTCGGTGCGGCAAGCCTACCAGAACATCTTCCGGCGTTGTGGGCTGGATGTGGCCTTGGTGGAAGCCGATCCGGGCATGATGGGCGGCACCGCCTCCCACGAGTTCATGATGCTCTCTTCCTCCGGGGAGGACACCCTCATACATTGCGAGGGCTGCGGCTACTCGGCTAACGCCGAGGCCGCCTGCTTCGACAAGGGCGCGCCCTCGGGCGGGGAACCGGCCCCCTTAGAGGAAGTGGCGACTCCGGGTATGCACACCATTCAGCAGGTGGCCGACTTTCTCGGTGTTTCCACTCGGGAGACGGCCAAGGCAGTCTTCTACGTGGACCATCAGGGGAAGATCGTCTTCGCCCTCATCCGGGGGGACCTGGACGTGAACGAGGTCAAGCTGGCCAACGTGGCCAAGACCCCGGAGCTGCGTCCGGCTACCGACCAGGA
>JBBQIE010000018.1:0-12651 GCA_038324625.1 Anaerolineae bacterium
GTAGAGGGGACGGTCTCACGCAAAGACGCCAAGGCGCAAAGAAGAACAAGAGGGGAAGAGAGGAGCGGGAGCCGGGCCGCCGCGCTCTCCCCTTTCGCGTTTTCGCCGTTTTTCTGTCCTGGTTCGTGTGATGTCAGGCGACGGGAGGGCGGCGGTCTGAAGGCCGCCGCGGACACTGCCGTGCCTATTGCTGAAGGCCTTTGGCCAGGGCAGAGGCCAGAGGCCACACGGTTTTCTTGGCCGAAGGCCCTCAGCGGGCGCCTTTAGTCGCCCGCCCTCTCCCACGTCGCCTGCCGGCACTCACCCCAGGGCTACCCCAACCCATTCCATCCTCACACGAACCAGGACAGTTTCGCCGTTTTTCGCGTGGTTCGCGATCCAAACGACCAGGCCCTATCCCAGCCGTGGCCGGCTCACCCAGGGATCGTCAGCCACGGCGAACCGCCAGGGGGCCTCCGCCGCCGGGCCGTCCAGGTTCAGCCCCACCCTCGGACCCACCACCACCTCCGAGTCCGGCACCGGGGTACCCCACTCCAGCCACAGGTTCTCGCCCAGGCACAGATCGGCACCGTTGAGATCGCCCCGAATGCCCAGGGCCTGACAGAGCTTGGCCGGACCATTGGTCAGCTCCCGGTCCGGGCGGTGCCCCCGGCGTTCCCGCATCTCCTCCAGGCCCTCCAGGGGATGCAGGGCCCGAATCAGGACCGCCCCGGCCACACCCTCAGCCTCGGTGACCAAGTTGAGGCAGTAGTGCATCCCATAGATGAAGTAGACGTAGGCGTGACCGGGGGGGCCGAACATGACCGTGGTCCGAGGGGTAGGCCCACGGTAGGCGTGACTGCCGGGGTCCGAAAGGCCGAGGTAGGCCTCGGTCTCCACGATCATCCCTGACAAACGATGGCCGTCCCGGTCGCGGACCAGACGGGCGCCGAGCAACTCCCGGGCCACCGTCAGGGTATCGCGGGCGTAGAACTGACGCGGCAGCATGGCCCGAGGCACGGCAATCATGACAGGCGCGAGCTCCTGCCGAGCCCTGTCACTTCTCCTCCGGGGCCGAGGGAGGCGGGCCTTGGGCTCCAGTCCGGCGTTCCCGCAGCGCCCGTCGCAGCCGCTCCCAGTAGGGGCGGATGCCGCGGGCGTATTGCTGGTCCACTGGGTGCCGGCTATAGCGGACCTCGACGAAGGCCTCGGTCAGGGTCCCCAGGTCCTCATCCAGGTCGGGCATGACGGTCCCCAAGCGACGGCCGTACTCATCCGGGGTCTGGTTGGCCCGCCGGGGGAACCCGGCCTGCTCCGCCCGTCTGACCGTGGAGAGGTAGTAGTACCGGACCAACTCCCCCGGCGACATCCGCCCCAGACGCGGCAGCCCCGCCGCCCGCCGGGAGATGGCGGCCCGCGCCCCTCGGGTGCGCCGCTCCAGGCCGGCCCGTACCCTCCCCCCCACTCGCGCCACCCCGCGAAACAGGGCCCGCAACAGCCCGGCCAGGGAGGCCAGGGCCCGGAGCAATGGTCGAAGCACGGCCACCTTCTCCAGGGCGGCGCGGTGCTCCCGGAGGAAGTTGTAGAGGGCGAACCCGGCCATGCCCAGGGCCAGGAGCCAGAGAACCAGGGTCTTGATGGCCTCCAGGAAAGGGGGGGACCCGGCCGGGGCCGGCCGGGGCTCGGGAGGCTGGAAGGTCGGGGGCGGAGGAGCGGGCTCCCCACCGGATTGACCCATCAGCCATCGCAGGGGGTAGAGGAGCATCCCCGCCAGGTACATGACGAGGTAGGCGATCGTCACCACGATGGTGAGTATGAGGTTCAGGGCGTAGGCGATAGCGTCAATGAACCCGACCGAGTAGTCTACCGGGAGCACCAGGGCCAGCAGCACCGCCACCGCCAACAGCCCCAGAACCAGGGCCGGCCAGCGTCGGGCCACCGCCGGGGAGATGGTGGCCTCCTCGTGTTGCCATCGAGTATACAGCAGGGCCAGCCGAGCCTCCGCCGTGAGGGCCAGGCCGAACAGGAAGTAGAAAAGGACGTGGAGGATCAGGGCCCGAATGGTGCCCCGCTGGAAGTCAATGATGGCCCGAGGATCCACCCGCGCCATCCCGGCCAGCACCATGATCAGCACCCCCCCGGCCAGGAAGGTGGTGAGAATGTGCTGGAAGGCGGCGGTGTGCTGCACGTGCCGCACCCGGCTGCCCACCCAGAGATCGTACTCGGGTGAGGTCACCGGCGGGGGCTTCTCCCCGGGCTGGAAGTCCAGCTGTTCAAACCAGCGGATCATGGCCGCCGCCGCCTGCCACACCGCCAGCAGGACTCCCGCGGCGAGGAAGAACTCCAGGTCGAAGAGGCGCTCCAGCCTCCCTCCCAACGAGGGCAGGCCCTGCCAAAGGAAGCGAAAGGCGGTTACCGCCAGGATCAGTACCAGGGCCTCGGCCAAGCGGAAGCGGGACAGCTCGCCGCCCCGCAACTCCCGCCGCTTGGCCATTCGGTGGGAGAAGTAGGCCTCCAGCGGGGTCAAGGCGGCGGCGATGGCCAAATAGCCGCCCCGCCAGCTCAGCCCGGCGGCCGCCACCCCATCCAGCAGGGTGAGCACCAGGACGTAGATCATGCCCGCCACCAGGGCGATCCGCCACCACATGGCCAGCGGCAGACGCACCGGGCGCCGACGCGCGGTCGCGCTCACAGGACCACCCGAGCCAGGTCCTGGCTCTGACGCAAGCGGTAGACGGTCGCCCCCGCCTCCTCTAGGCCGGCCCCGGTGGCCCTCAGGTCCGCGTGGTAGTCCGTCAACACCACCACCACCTTGAACCCGGAGCGCCGCAGCCCGATGACGTGTCCCAGCAAGCCATCTCCCCGGCCGGTGACCATAAGCACCGTGCAGCCCCAGGGCAGGCTCAAGGCCTGGCGCTGCACCAATTCGGAGAAAGGCTCGGCGGCGCGGGCCTCCACCCGGCCCAAGGCCTCCAGGGCCGCCATCAAGTGGGCCTGACCGGATCGCATGGGCAAGGCCGGGCCCCGCTGCCCGTTGTCCGCCAGCGGGTCCACCCCGTTGGTCGCCAGGCTGAAGGGCTGCCGCCGCCGGGCCAACCGGGAGGCGAGAGAGGCGGCCACGCTGATGGCCAGCTCGGTGATGGTGACGGCATAGGGGGCCTCGTAGTGCTCCCGCTCCAGGTCCAGAAGGATGGCCGTGTCCAGGGAGATGACGGCATCGAAGACTTTGGTCTGGAGGCGGGCCTGGGCCGCCGAGGTCTTCCAGTTGATGTGGCGGAAGCTATCCCCCGGCTGGTACTCCCGCACCCCGGCGATGGAGGCCGGGTCCCGGTGAATGGCGTGGCGGCTGCGGATGGTGCCGTAGGGGGACCGCGAGGGGATGCCGATGTCCTCCAGGGGGAGCAAGCGGGGGTAGACCGTCAAGTGCGACACTCCCGCCTCCGCCGATACTGCTCCCGCCGCCGCCAGCAGGTCACCGCTCTGGAGACGCAGGGGGCCGAGCACGTAGTAGCCGCGCTTGCGGCAATCCAGCTCGTAGCCGAACCGGGCACTCTCGTGCGGCCAGAGGCTGACAGCCTGAGTGCGGATCGGGGGGTAGGCCAGGGGCTGAGGGAGGCTCTCCTGGATGTGCAGCCAGGGCACCGGCAGCCAGCCGTCGTTACGCACCTCGATCTCCACCGGCACCCGTTCGCCCCAGAAAGCCCGCGTCGGGGCCCGCCGCTCCACCCGCACCTGCCGCAGCCCAAGGCGCACCCAGAGCCGAGAGAGGACATACACGGCGAAGAAGACGTACAGTAGGTAGAAGAAGAAGTCCACCCGCATCAGGGCGGCCACCACGAACAGGACGACAATGAAAAGCCCCAGGTCCATCAGGGCCGCCTCAAGGTCCGGGGACGGGTCCGAGCCACGCTAGACCTCCCCGATCTTGACCTCAATGGACTCCAGCATCCCCTTCAGCAGGTCTTCCGCCGTCCGGCCCCGGAGGGCGCTCTCCGGCCGAAGGATCAGGCGATGGGCCAGGGCCGGCAGGGCCAGTTCCTTCACGTCGTCGGGCTTCACGAAGTCCCGACCGCGGATGGCGGCCAGGGCCTGGGCCCCCTTGAAGAGAGCCAGGCTGCCGCGAGGGCTGGCACCCAGGATCAAGTCCGGATGTTCCCGGGTGGCCTGCACCAGCCGGACAATGTACTGCACCACCGAGTCGTCCACGTGGACCTCCCAGACTTGGCGGGCCAAGCCGGGCAACTCCGCCCAGTCCACCACCGCTTCTATAGCCTCGATGGGATGGCGGCGCTGCAGGTTACGTAGGACACGGCCTTCCTCTTCCGCGTCGGGGTAGCCCACGCTGGTCCGCAAGAAGAACCGGTCCAACTGGGCTTCGGGAAGGGGAAAGGTGCCCTCGTACTCGACCGGGTTCTCGGTGGCCAGCACTAGGAAGGGCCTTTCCAGGGGGTAGGTCACCCCATCCGCCGTCACTTGTCGCTCTCCCATGGCCTCCAGGAGGGCGGATTGGGTGCGGGGTGTGGACCGGTTCACCTCGTCCGCCAGCAGGACGTTAACGAAGACCGGCCCGGGGCGAAACTCAAACTCAGAGCTTCGCTGGTTGTAGACCGAGACTCCGGTGATGTCGTTGGGAAGCAGGTCCGGGGTACACTGGAGTCGCTTGAACGATCCCCCGAGTGAGGCAGCGATGGACCGGGCCATCATGGTCTTGCCCACCCCCGGCACGTCCTCGATGAGCACGTGGCCCTCACAGAGCATGGCCACTAGGATCAGCTCTACCGGCCGGCCCTTGCCCACGATGACCCGGCCCACGTTCTCCATGACGGCGGCGGCAAAACGGGCGACGTCCTCCATGGCGCTCCTCTATCCAGGGGGTACGGGTGACAACCAGGTCATTCTAGGCGCTGCCGTCGGGCTCTGGCAAGGTCCTTGGTCTAAGTGGCGAGCCGACTTCGCCAGATCGGACGTGGCTGTGGAGCTTTGACAGCCGAGGCCGCCGGGCCTATATTCCCCTCTGCCTACAATCATTCCCCTGGTTCAGGAGCAGCCGTGTTCCGGAAATCCACCTTCGACCCGGCGCAGTTGATAGACACCACCATCCCCGAGAACACCACCCTCAAGGGCGAACTCAAGTGCGACGGAAACCTGCACGTCAGCGGCCTGGTGGACGGGCTGGTGGAGTGCTCGGGCAACGTCATCGTGGCCGAGAGGGCCACCGTTCGCGCCGATATTCGAGCCCGGCAGGTGTCGGTCCTGGGCACGGTCGAGGGCAACATACACGCCGAGCGGGTGGAGATCTTGAGCACCGGCCGGGTGGTGGGGGACGTGGATGTGGTGGACCTGCTGCTGGACGAAGGCGGCCTGGTGCGCGGCCACGTCCTGATGCGCAAGGGCGACCTCGACCTCCCGGCGCCCCTCCCTGCCGATGGAGCTCCGGCGCCGGGCCCCGACGCTCACGACCTCAGTTAGCCCAGGGGCGGCTCGGTGGTGAGCCGCGGGGCCACGGCCGGCTCCGTACTTCTCTCCGTGGCTCGTCTCTCCCTTAGTCCCTCTATCCCCACGTAGGCATAGCTACAGGCGCACAGCCCCAGGAAGGGCAGGGCGTAGAGCCCCCCCGTCCACCAGGCCAGGGCCATGCCCGCCAGGGCGTATAGAGCCATACCCAACTCCGCGATGATAGTCCGGTCAGCCCCAGCGGCGTAGTGCTTCCCCCGCCATTTCCCGGTGGCCCCCACCAGGCTGAACTTCGGGGTGCGCTCGAAAGCCCCCCCATCGGAGCGGAGGGCCCGGGCGACGGCGATAGTGTTGCTCACCGCCACCCCGGTTCCCAGTAGAACCAGCACCGGCAAGGCCGAGAGGCGTCGGGCGGCCCCACGCCCCTGAGTCGCCTGGGCTATGGTATACAGCAGCGGCGGACCGACGCTGGCCAGCCCTAGAAAGGTCAGATGGAACCGCAGCCCTCCGTCCAACAGGAGCAGGGGCAGCGAGACCAGCAACAGCAGCACCATCAGGGGATGAGCCAGGTAGCCGCTGAGGTGGAGCAGGCCCTGGAGCTTCTGCCAAGGTGAGAACCGGGAGCGCAACAGAGGCCCGGCGAGGTGGCGCAAGCACTGGATGCTGCCCGTGGCCCACCGCCGCTGCTGGCGCTTGAACGCCGAGACCATGGGAGGCAGCTCCGCCGGAGCCACTATCTCCGGCAAGTAGAGGCACCGCCAGCCGGCCAATTGGGCCCGGTAGCTCAGGTCCAGGTCCTCGGAGAGGGTGCGCGCCTGCCAACCCCCGGAACCCTCGATGCAGCCGCGTCGCCAGATGCCCGCCGTCCCATTGAAGTTCATCAGCAGGCCATTGCGCTGCCGAGCCGTCTGCTCCACCACGAAATGCCCGTCCAGGGCCACTACCTGGGCTCGGGTGACGCGAGAGTAGACAGCGTTGATGTGCCCCCAACGGGTCTGCACGAAGCCCAGGCCCGGATCGGCGGCCAGGTGGGGCACCACCCGCCGGAGCCAATCGGGCTCGGGGACGAAATCGGCATCGAAGACGGCGATCAGTTCGCCCTTGGCCGATTGCAGCCCGTGGGCCAGGGCCCCGGCCTTGTACCCCGCCCGCCCCTGCCGGCGGACCACCCGCGCGTCCAGGCCGGATTGGCGCAGACGGGCGCACACCGCCTCCACAATGTCGGCGGTATGGTCGGTGCTGTCGTCGAGGACCTGGATCTCCAGCCGATCCCGGGGGTAGTCTAGAGCCCCCACCGCCTCCAGCAGCCGCCTCACCACCCAGCGCTCGTTGTAGACGGGAAGCTGGACGGTGACAAACGGCAGCACGTCCACCCGGGGCTCAGGCACCACGCGGGCACGGGAGCGCAAGAAGAGCGCCGTGAGCACCAGGGAGTTGAAGCCGTAGGCCGCCAGGAGAACGGCGGCCAGGAGGTTGATCCCACTTAACAAGTAGGCCAAGTGCAAGATCCTGGATCCTTTTGACGAGAACCAGCGTAGTATAGCATCCCCGAGGGGCTCGGCAAGCGCCTCGGCTGCCTGGTCCGGGGCCGGCGGGGCCTTGTGCCTCTCAAAGGGGCACTGCTATACTCCGCCGCATTGGGGGAGACGGCGCTTGCGAGTAGCCTTGGTCTGTTCCTGGCTCAACCAATACGGGGGCGCGGAGCGTGTCATCGAGGCCGTCCACGAGATGTGGCCGGAGGCGCCCATCTACACCAGCATCCACGATCCCGGGGCCATGCCCGACGCCTGGCGCCGTTGGGACATCCGCCCCTCCTGGATGAACCGCCTCCCGGGGGTGAACCGGCGCCACCAGCTCTACCTCCCCCTCTACCCCTTCGCCTTCGAGACCATGACTCTGCCCGGCTACGACCTGGTGCTCAGCATCAGCAGCGGCTTCGCCACCGGGGTGCGCGTCCCCCATGGACTGCATCTGTCCTACTGCCTGACCCCGCCCCGCTTCCTCTGGGGCTACCAAGACTACCTCGAGCGTGAGCCGATGGCCGCCTGGCAGAGAGCCCTGCTCCCCCCGGTGCTCGCCGGGCTTCGCGCCTGGGACCACCGGACCGCCCGCCGGGTGGACCACTTCCTCACCACCGCCATCGAGGTGCAGCGGCGTATCCGGGACATCTACGGCCGCTCCGCCACCATCATCCACCCCCCGGTTGATACCGACCGCTTCCAGATCGGCGACGGCCCCGGAGACTACCTTCTGGTGGTGGGACGACTGGTACCCTACCGGCGCATAGACTTGGCGGTAGCCGCCTGCAACCAACTGGAGCTCCCCCTGAAGATCGTGGGGCAGGGCCGGGCCCGAGAGGGGCTGGAGGCTCTGGCCGGGCCCACGGTAGAGTTCCTGGGCTGGCGCTCCGACGAGGAAACCGCGCGGCTCATCGAGGGCTGCCGGGCCCTCATCTTCCCCGGCCTGGAGGACTTCGGCATCACCCCCCTCGAGGCCCAGGCCGCCGGTCGCCCGGTAGTGGCCTACGCCGCCGGAGGCTCCCTGGAGACCGTGGTGGACGGGGAGACCGGGGTGCTCTTCCCGGAACAGACGGTGGACTCGCTCGCCGCCGCCCTGACCGATCTCGAGGATCGGCGATTCGACCCCGAGGTCCTGCGTCGCCACGCCCTCCGGTTTGACAAGCGACTGTTTCAGGAGCGCCTCGACGAGCAGGTGCGGGGACTCCTGGCCGGCGCGGTGACCGCCGACTGAGCTGGGCGACACCCGGAATGGCTACCTTCGACGCGGCCTCACCTAATCGGGAGCTTGCGTGACATGGAACTACTGGCGTACTGGCGCATCATCCGCCGCTACCTCTGGCTGGTCCTCCTGGTCCTGGGAGTCACCCTGGCCGGGAGCCTGGCCTTGGGCGCCCTCCGGCCTCGGCAACCACTTTACTCCGCCTCCGTCCGTTTCACCGTCGGAGTAGTGCCGGAGCAAGGAAACGGCGAGTACTTCACCTACGACCGCTACTACACCTGGCTCGCCTCCGAGTATCTGGTTGACGACCTCTCGGAGGTGGTGCGCAGCCAGAGCTTCGCCGCCGCCGTCTCCGGTGAACTCAACTCGCGGGGCATCACCGTGGCCCCCGGGGAGATCAGCGGTGCCACCGTCCCGGTCAAGCAACACCGCCTCCTGACCCTCTCGGTCACCGGCACCGACCCGGCCCGGCTTCAGGCCATCGCCGAGGCCGCCGCTAAGGTCCTGCGCGAGCGCAACCGGGAGTTCCTGGCCCAATTGTCCAGCGAGAACGCCGAGGTCCGGGTGATTGACCTCCCCGCCGTGGGCCCCGTCCCTCCATCACTGCGCGAACGGCTGGACCTGCCCTTGCGGCTAGTGCTGGCCCTGGTCGCCGGAATAGGGCTGGCCTTCCTACTTGACTATCTCGATGATTCCATCCGCGGCGGCGCCGACCTGCAGGCCCTGCGCCTGCCCCTGCTGGCCGCCTTACCCCGACAACGCCGAAGGTGAGAGCCCCATGCTGGCCAAAGTCGCGTCCTGTGCCCTGGTAGGCCTCGAAGGCGAGGTCATCGAGGTCGAGATTGACGTCTCTCGGAGCGGTATCCCCTCTCTCAACATCGTGGGCCTGCCGGACACCGGCATCCAGGAAGCCAAGGACCGAGTCCGCTCCGCCCTAATCAACAGCGGCCTGCGTATGCCGCATGGACGCATCCTCCTGAACCTGGCCCCCGCCGATCTGCGCAAAGAGGGACCGGCCTACGACCTCCCCATCGCCGTGGCCCTCTTGCTGGGATCGCGGCAGTTGCTGGCCGACGTGGCCGACGCCGTGTTCGTGGGTGAGCTGTCGCTGGACGGCAGCCTGCGCCACGTCAACGGACTCCTCCCCATGGCCATCGTCGCCAAGTCGCACGGGTACCGGCGCCTGTTCGTGCCTAAGATGGACTCCGGGGAGGCCGCCCTGGTGGAGGGGATTGAGGTCTTCGGCCTCGGGAACCTGATGGACCTATTGGGTCACCTGCAAGGGGAACTGCACCTCAAGCCGGCCCAGGCTCAGTTCGACCTGGACGTGGACTCCGCCGCGCTCACCGACATGGCCGAGATCGCCGGGCAGGAGCACGCCAAGCGAGCCCTCGAGGTGGCCGCCGCCGGTGGACACAACGTCTTGCTCAGTGGCCCACCCGGCGCCGGCAAGACCCTCCTGGCCCGGTCGGTACCCGGCATACTGCCCCGTCTTACCCTGGAAGAGGCTCTGGATGCGACCCGAGTGTACAGCGTCGCCGGCCTGCTGCCCGAGGGCGAGCCCCTGGTCCGCCACCGCCCCTTCCGCTCCCCCCACCACACCATCAGCCACGCCGGGCTGGTGGGCGGCGGCAGCGTCCCTCGACCGGGCGAGATCAGCATGGCCCACCGGGGGGTGTTGTTCCTGGACGAGCTCCCCGAGTTCGACCGCCGCAGCCTGGAGACCCTCCGGCAGCCTCTCGAGGATCACCAGGTGACCATCTCCCGCGCCCGTGGGGCCATCACCTTCCCCTGCAACTTCATTCTCATCGGGGCCATGAACCCCTGCCCCTGCGGCTACCAGGGGGACCCCTACCACCAGTGTACCTGCTCCGCCGCCGCTATCGCCCGCTATGAGCAGCGGTTGTCCGGCCCACTCCTGGACCGCTTCGATCTCCACGTCGAGGTGCCCCACGTGGAGTACGAGAAGCTCTCCGCCGCCGGGCACGGCGAGCCCTCGGCGGCCATCCGTGCCCGGGTCGAGGCCGCCCGCGCCCGGGAACGTAGTCGCTTCTCCGGCACCACCCTCACCTGCAACTCCGAGATGGGCCCGGCCGAGGTCCGGGAATACTGCGCCCTGGACCGGGAATGCGCCGGCCTCATGCGCGCCGCCATGCAACAGCTCCGCCTCAGCGCCCGCGCCTACCACCGGGTGCTCAAGCTCTCCCGCACCATCGCCGATCTGGCCGGTGCTGAGGGCATCGAGGCCACGCACCTGGCCGAGGCGTTGCAGTACCGGCCGAGAAGGCAAACCTAGCCAATGGAGCAGGTTCAATATCGTCTACCTTTAATTAGATTAAACACCTGCAGGAACAGTTCGAGTGTGCTAGGATTTGCCTAGCGATTTTACCTTTCGAGATTCGAGATGATTGGAAAGCAGAGAGTAGGTGCAACATGAGTCAAATGGTTGAAGCGGAGAGGATCTACGACGAACTAGAACTAATCCGGCAGGAGCTCGCTAGCGTCAAAGTCCAATTGGCGGAGATCGTACAAGCCAGTAGGGGTGAACAAACCGCCGGACACCCTCATATCATTCGGAGTGCCCAGAGGCATCGTGGTGAACCCACCATCCAGGGCGCTTCTATCACCGTGCGCACCATCGTTGAGCGTACGCGGCTAGGAGATACGCCGGAACAAATAGTAGAAGCCTATCCAGGGTTGACCTTGGCCCAGATCCATGCAGCCCTGGGCTACTACTATGACCATCCGGGCGAAATCGAGGGCTACATCCAGGAGAACCGGGAGGCCCTGTGGCGAGGCAAGCGCGGCTCCTCATAGCCTTGTACACCGACGCCGACGTACATGGCGGCTTGGCGGCGCAGATCCGCCATAGACGACATTGAAGATGGATTTCGCAATCTGGCCGAGTTCGTCAATCGCCCCGAGTAGCTGCCTCTTGCCTTCCGACCATTGCCGGGCCCTCAGGCTCTCCCGCACCATCGCCGACCTGGTCGGCTCCGAGGACGATGACCCAACACGCGGACCTGGACACTCTTGACGCCTAGATCATCCCACACCAAGCCCAGCCACTACGGTGTGGTCATCCTGACCATGGGCACCCTGGCGGTGTTCGGCGCCTTGGGCCTGGCCCGCTTCGGCTACAGCGCGCTGGTGCCTGCCATGCAGGCTGACCTGAAGCTCGACAACACCCAGGTGGGGCTGCTGGCCACCGCCAACTTGATCGGCTACCTGCTGGTCTCGGCTATCGGCGGGGCGCTGGCCTCTCGCCACGGGCCGCGGCGGGTAATCGCCATCGGACTGGCGGTCGCCGGCGCGGGCATGGTGCTGACCGGGCTGGCGACCGCTTTCCCTTCTGTCCTGCTCTGGCGCACTCTCACCGGCATGGGCAGCGGTGCGGCCAACGTGTCGGTGATGGGAATGCTCGGAGCGTGGTTCACGGCCCGTCAGCGAGGGACCTCCGCCGGCTTGGTCGTCTCCGGCTCTTCGGTGGGTCTCATCGTAGTCGGCCTTCTGGTGCCTCGCGTCCTGGCCGCCTATGGCGCCCACGCCTGGAGCCTCTGCTGGCTCCTGTTCGGCGCCATCACGCTGCTTCTGGCGGTGGGCGCCGGCGTATTTCTACGGGATCGTCCGGATAGTCCCGCCGCGGCACAGACCCCTGGCGTGCCGCCCGGGCCACCGGAGTGGAGTCGCGTCTATCGTTCGCGCGCGGTGTGGCACCTCGGGGCAGTGTACGTGGCCTTTGGACTCTCCTACATCATCTACTTGACTTTCTTCGTCAAGGGCCTGATCAGCGAGGGGGGCTATTCCCAGCAGGCGGCGAGCACGCTCTACATGGCCATGGGCTGGGTGAGCCTGGTCTGCGGGTTAGTGTGGGGTGCCCTGTCGGACCGATTCGGACGGCGAACGGCCCTGGTGGGAGTCTACCTCACCCACTCCGTGGCTTTTGGCCTGTTCGCGGTATGGCCGGCACCCGCCGGATTCCTGCTGTCCGCTCTGCTGTTTGGCCTGTCGGCCTGGAGCATCCCCGCCAGCATGGCGGCCATGTGCGCAGATGTCGTCGATCCCCGGCTGGCTCCTGCGGCCCTAGGTTTCGTAACCCTGTTCTTTGGGGTGGGTCAGGCGATCGGGCCCAGCCTCGCCGGGGCCCTTGCCGATGCTACCGGCTCGCTGGCCACCGCCTACCTGCTTGCCGCCGCCGTGGCCCTTCTAGGGGCCATCGGTGCCCTGTCGCTACCCCGGAGCCAGGTTGCCTAGCACACCTCCCACCGGCAGGAGCTAGTACCCGTGCATTCCGCTGGCGAGCCATCCCCCGACTTTCGCATTGACGTGTCTCTCGTGCGACAACTGATCAGAACTCAGTTCCCTCATTGGGCGCACTTGCCTATCAGGCCTGTCGAGCCCAACGGGTGGGACAATCGAACATTCCGCCTCGGCGATGATCTCTCGGTCCGACTCCCGAGCGGCGAGTGGTACGCCCTG
>JBBQIE010000019.1:0-12550 GCA_038324625.1 Anaerolineae bacterium
GTGGCTGCTTCTGCTGGGGGTTGTGGTAGGCATGATCGCATCCTTTTATACCCTGCGGGACCTGAGCCGGCAGTTCGACCGCCGGAGGAGCCCTAAAGATGGGCGGTGATAGCAGGGTCGCGATGAAGCCCCGGTCGCGGAGGGGATAGGTTGGAGATCACGCTCGCTCCTGAACCGGTCTTCATGGTCGCCGGGCTGGTCATCACCAATACCATGATCACCAGTGCCCTAGTGGTGCTCATCCTGCTGGCGGTAGGGGCCATCTACCGGATGGTCTTGTCGGTCAACGCCCCGGGGCGATTCCAGTCGCTGATGGAATGGATGCTCGGATACCTGTTGGGCTTGTGTGAGCAGTCGGCCGGTCCCGAACTGGGACGGCGCATATTCCCCTTGGTGTCCACCTTCTTCATATTCATCCTTTCGGCGAACTGGATCGGCCTTCTCCCCGGGTTCCACTTCATCAAGATCGCCAACTTCGAGGGCCACCACGTGCCCGTGGTCCGCTCCGCCAATAGCGACCTCAACATGACCATAGCCATGGCCCTCGTCGCTGTCATCACCGTCCAAGTCTTGGGGGTATGGTCGCGGGGGGTCAAGGGATACATCAAGGAACTGACCACCCCCATCTTCCTCACGCCGATCCACCTGATCAGCGAGCTATCGCGGGTCATTTCGCTATCCGGCCGGTTGTTCGGCAATATCTTCGGCGGCGAAGTGCTGATGCTGGTGATGTACACCTTGGTGCCCTACGTGGTGCCGGTGATCTTTCTTGGGCTCGAGGCGCTATTTGGCTTCATACAAGCGCTGATTTTCAGTGTTCTTACCATCGTCTACATCTCTATGGCCGCCGGTCCCGAGCATGAGGAAGCGGTCGAGCAGCCACATCCTGCCTGAGGCATCTCAGCAGAAGGGGGTACTGGAAGCATGGATCAGGACGGATTGGTGAAGCTGGCCGCGGGTCTGGCCATCGGCCTAGGGGGGCTGGGGCCTGGGCTGGGAATCGGGATAGCGGTCGGCAAGGCGATGGAGGCGATCGGCCGAAACCCAGAGGCTGAGGGTGCGGTGCGCACCACCATGATCCTGGGTGTGGGCCTGGCGGAGGCGGTCGCCATTTACGCGTTCGTGATCGCGCTGATACTCGCCCTGGTGGTGTAGCCGGCGCATGGCGGGGTAGCAGACAATGGGTGCATTGGGCATTGATCTCTCCGGCATACTCTGGCAACTGGTGGCCTTCGGCCTCCTGGTGTTCGGGCTCTACAAGCTCATGTACAAGCCCACCCTCAGTATCCTGGACGAACGGGCGGAGCAAGTACGTCTGGGCATGGAGAACGCCGAGTTGGCCCGGCGGCGGGCGGAGGAGGCGCAGGTTGAGTTCGATCGCATGATCGAACAGGCCCGGCGAAAGAGCCAGGAGGCAGTGGCGGAATCGGCCCGCTCCGGCGAGAAGGTTCGCCAGGAGATAGTGGAGCAGGCCAGGCAGGACTCGGCTCGTCTCATTCAGGACGCGCGCCAGGTGATCGAGAATGAACAGCGGCAGGCCCTGGCGACGGTACGGGATGAGATCGTGGATCTCTCCATGGAGGCCACTCGGCGGGTGCTGCAAGGGGGGATGGACGAAGACCTGCAGCGCCGCTTGATCGAGCAGTTCCTCAGCGAGACGTCCACGGAAGAGCCTGATGCAGGATAGGGAACTGGCCCAGGCCTATGCCAAGGCAGTCTACGACCTGGCCCTGGAGGGCTGGATTGGGGACTTGGCCGCGGTGCGCGATAGCCTGCGGGCGGACTGGTCGGTGCGGGTGACCCTCGGCGATGAGACCGTGGCCTTCGGCACTCGGCAGGCCCTGGCGGACCGGTTGCTCCCCCCGGGGGCGTCGGATCAGCTCAAGAACTTCGTATACTCGCTGGTCGGCGAAGGGCATCTGGACGAACTGGATGACATTATCGCCGAATTGCGGCGTATGGCTCGGCACGGGTTGGGCGTGCGGGTGGCTCAAGTCACCAGCGCCGGCAGCCTGGCCTCCGCGGAACGGGGTGCCATCGAGAAGCGCCTGATCGCTCGCTATGGCCGGGATATTGACATAACTTGGAGGCAGGACCCGGCGCTGATGGGCGGGCTGGTGATCCGCATGGGGGACGAGGTGATTGACGATAGCCTCGCCGCCCGCCTCGAGAGCCTCAAGCGGTCCCTCAAGGAGAGCATCTAGGGCGGGCAGCCATAGGGCTGTTCGCGTGCCCTGACCTCCAGGCTACTTGGTCCGACCCGGGCGAAGGCGCCCGCCAGACGAGGATGTCGGAGGCCGTGTGCCCGAACGTATGCACGACATCCGGCGCCGGATAAGAACGGTGCAGGATATGGCCGAGTTCACCCGTTCTCTCTTCTTGGTGTCGGCCGTGCGTATGCAGAGAGCCAGGCAGGCCCATCAAGCGGCCCAGCCATACCTGGCGAAGTCGGGGGAGTTGAGCCGGCACCTGATGGCGGAGGGCGCCGTGCAGGGACGGCACCCATTCCTCCAGTCCCGCCCGGTGTATAGCGTGGGCACCCTGGTAGTGACGTCGGACACCGGGCTCTGCGGCCCCTGCAACTCCGGCCCGGTGCGGCTGGCCCTGGCCTTGCAGCGCGAGTTGGCGGTGCCGGTGCGGTATACCACCGTGGGCCGTTGGGGTCAGAGGGCATTGCCGGCAGCGGGCGTCGCGGTGACCCGGCATTTCGACGCTATGCCGCATGGGTTCACCGTGCAGGACATCACCCCCGTGGCTCGGGCCATGATGGGCGACTTCCTCAGCGGCGAGGTGGATGCCGTCGTGGTGGTGCATAATCGCTTCGAGAGCGTCTTGAGTCAGGTTCCCGAGGCGGTGCCGCTGCTCCCCCTCAGACCCGAGTTCATGATGGGGGGCGGCGATGGACCTGAGGCCGGCGGCGGGCCCGGGGTGGCCGGCTACCACTACTTTGAGCCGGCGCCGGAAGAGCTGCTGAGGCGGCTTCTTCCCCAGTTGGTGACCGCCGAGCTCTATGACATGCTGCTTCAAGCGCGGGTGAGCGAACACGCGGCGCGAATGCGAGCCATGAAGGCCGCGAACGACAATGCTCTGGAGCTTCACGACACCCTGCTGGCCCGGTATAGGCGAATGCGCCAGACCGAGGTGACCAGCGAGTCGCGCCTGGTGGGTGCCTCGGCCGAGGTACTTCGGGAGGATGCGGAGCGGGCGGCATCGGGGGCACCGGTTCGCCGACGGTCACGCCTGAAGCCGGCCACGGTTTACTCTCCCGTGTCCCTCTCGGGGGAACAGCAGGCGCGTATCCTTCAGTGGGTGCATGATCGCTTCGGCGGCAGCGTACGCTTTGAATGGCTCCTGGATCGCTCCCTGATCGGGGGGATACGCATCCAGGTTGACGGGCGAGTGTTCGACGGCAGCGTGATCGGCCGCTTGTCCGCGTTGCGAGCTCGAGCTGGGGGAGACGGTCACACGGGAGCCGCCGAGACACCGGCGCTCTCTGCCAGGAGGTAACCGTAGGTGCTAAGAACCGAGGACATCGTTGCGTCAATTCGGCAGCAGATTGACTCCTTCAGCCCCCCCATTCTCGAGGCTGACGTCGGGGCGGTGCTTCAAGTCGGGGATGGGATCGCCCAGGTGGGCGGGCTGTCCGGGGTCATGGCCGGCGAGGTGGTGCAGTTCCAGGACGGCACCGAGGGCATCGCCTTGAGCTTGGAGGCTGACCGGGTCGGGATCATCATCCTCGGGGATTACACCGGCATCGAGGAAGGGGATGAGGTCAAGGGCACCGGCCGGGTCATTGACGTGCCGGTGGGGGAGGGACTCCTCGGCCGGGTGGTGAATGCCGTGGGGCAGCCGATTGACGCTCGGGGTCCGATTCAGGCGGCGGCTCGCTATCCGGTTGAGCGAGTAGCGTACGGCGTGGTGCAGAGAGCCAACGTGGACACCCCGGTGCAGACGGGCCTCAAAGTGGTGGATGCCGCCATTCCCATCGGACGGGGCCAGCGAGAACTCATCATCGGGGATAGGCAGACGGGAAAGACCACCGTCGCCATAGATACCATCCTCAACCAGCGAGGCAAGGACCTGGTCTGCATCTACGTGGCCATCGGCCAGAAGCAGTCTAACATCGCTCAAGTGGTGGCTACCCTGCAAGAGGCGGGGGCGATGGAGAACACTATCGTGGTGGCGGCGCCGGCATCGGACTCGGCGGCCCTCCAGTACATTGCCCCCTACGCCGGGTGCGCCATGGGCGAGTACTTCATGGACAAGGGAGGAGACGCCCTCGTAGTCTACGACGATCTCCTCAAACACGCCTGGGCCTACCGCGAGCTATCTCTGTTGCTCAGGCGGCCCCCGGGCAGAGAGGCTTTCCCCGGAGACATCTTCTACCTGCACTCGAGGCTCCTGGAGCGGGCGGCCCGCCTGCACCCCGACTACGGCGGCGGCAGCCTCACGGCCTTGCCGGTGGTGGAGACCCAGGAGGGGGACATCTCCGCGTACGTGCCCACCAATATCATCTCCATCACCGACGGACAGCTCTACCTCGAATCGGACTTGTTCTACGCCGGCATCCGCCCGGCGGTGAATGCCGGGCTCTCCGTATCCCGAGTGGGCAGCGACGCCCAGACACCGGCCATGCGCCAAGTGGCCGGCAGGCTGCGTATTGAGTTGGCGCAGTTCCGGGAGTTGTCGGCGTTCGCCCAGTTCGGCTCGGAGCTGGACGCGGCCACTCGGGCCCAGTTGGAGCGAGGGTTGCGACTGACCGAGCTGCTCAAGCAGCCTCAACACCAGCCGATGAGCCTCGAGAACGAGATTATCGTTCTCTTTGCCGGGATCAACGGGTTCCTCGATGACGTTGCCGTGGATCGAGTCCGGGCTTTCGAGGCTGGGCTGGTGACTTACATGAGCGTCTCTCATCCCGAGTTGATGCGAACCATCGCCACCGGACAACGGCTTACGCCGGCGGCGGAGGACGCCCTGCGGCTGGCGCTGGAAGACTTCAAGGTCAGCGGCGTCATCTAGCGGCGTGGCCAACACTCGACAGATCGCTCGACGAATCGCCACGGTGAAGAGCCTGGCTCAGGTCACCCGTGCCATGCAGATGGTGTCGGCATCGCGCATGCGTAGGGCTCAGGAGCGGGTGCTCGCCGCTCGTCCCTACGCGGAGAAAACCTGGGATCTCATCCGACATCTCGCGGCCGCGGCTCAGGGCCAGGGTGTCAACCCGCTGCTGGAGGCTCGGCCGGTTCGGCGGGTGATCATGGTGCTGATCGCCTCGGATCGAGGGCTCTGTGGGGGCTACAACAACAGCGTAATCCGCACGGCCTTCCGCTACGCGGGCGAGAGAGGCGTTCCCGTGTCCTACATTTCCGTCGGGCGCGAGGCCCGTAAGGCGATTATCAGGGCCGGGGCCGACCTGGTGGCTGAGTTCGACGACCTTCCGGCGGAGCTGACGATCAGTCAGGCGGCTCCCATTGCCCATCTGCTGGAGGATGCCTTTCTGGCGGAGGAAGTGGACGCCGGAGTGGTGGCCTATACTCAGTTCACCGGCTTGATCTCCCAGACGCCTCGGGTACGCCAGGTGCTTCCCATTCAGCCCGTGTTCGATCCGGAGGGCGCCGCCACCCGGCATTCAGCCGAGTACATCTATGAGCCCGGGGCCGAGGCCATTCTGGGGCGTCTGCTGCCACACGCTCTCGACGTGGAGGTGTTCGCCTGCCTCCTGGAATCGGCCGCCAGCGAGCACGCCGCTCGCATGGTGGCCATGCAGGCTGCCACCACCAACGCCAACGATCAGACAGAGCTTCTTACGCGCCGGTACAACCGGGCCCGGCAAACGGCCATCACCAACCAGATTCTTGACATCGCCAGCGCCACTGAGGCGCTGCGAGCCGGATAACCGGGCCCCGATGCGGTCCAGGAGGATAGATGCCTAGAGGCACCGTCGGCAGGGTGACGCAGATCAACGGCCCGGTGGTGGATGTGGAGTTCCCCGTCGGGGAGCTGCCGGAGATCTACGACGCCGTGGAGATCGCCTTGGATGACCGTCAGGTCGTTCTTGAGGTGCAGCAGCACGTGGGGCGTGATGTGGTGCGCTGCATTGCCATGGACACCACCGACGGCCTACGCCGTGGGATGCAGGTGGTTGAGACCGGGGGACCGATAACGGTGCCCGTGGGGCCGGAGATCCTGGGACGGATGTTCAACGTCCTGGGTGAGCCCATTGACGAGCGAGGGCCGGTGACGGCCGAGGACCACTATCCCATTCACCGACAGCCGCCTCCCTTCGCGGAACAGACCAGTAGGAGCGAGTTCTTCGAGACCGGCCTCAAGGTGATTGACCTCGTTGCGCCTCTGACTCGTGGCGGCAAGACGGGGGTGTTCGGGGGCGCCGGGGCCGGCAAGACCATCATCATCACCGAGTTGATCCGCAGCATCGCCATGGAGCATGGTGGCTACTCGGTGTTTACCGGGGTGGGCGAGCGCAGCCGTGAGGACACCGAACTCTGGCGGGAGATGGAGGAGTCCGGGGTTCTGCCGCGGACGGTAATGGTCTTCGGTCAAATGAACGAGTCGCCGGGGGTGCGCCTCCGGGTGGCCCTGACCGGGGTGACCATGGCCGAGTACTTGCGCGATCAGGGCGCCGAGGTCCTGCTCTTCATTGACAACATCTTCCGCTTCGTCATGTCGGGGTCGGAGGTCTCGGCGCTTTTGGGAAGAATGCCCTCGGCGGTGGGCTATCAGCCCACCCTGAGCACCGAGATGGGCGAGCTTCAGGAGCGCATCACCTCCACCCAGCGCGGGGCCATCACCTCCATGCAGGCGGTCTATGTCCCCGCCGATGACTACACTGACCCGGCGCCGGTGACCACCTTTGCCCACCTGGACTCGACCATCTCCCTGGATCGGGGTATCGCCGCCCAGGGCCTCTATCCGGCGGTGGACCCGCTGGCCTCTACCTCGCGCATCCTTGACCCCTCTATTGTCGGGGAGGACCACTACCAGGTAGCTCGCGAGGTGCAACAGTTCCTCCAGCGATACAAGGACCTGCAGGACATCATCGCTATCCTGGGGGTAGACGAACTGTCGGACGAGGACAAGCTGGTAGTGGCCCGGGCCCGGCGCATCCAGCGGTTCCTCAGTCAGCCGATGTTCGTGGCGGAACGGTACACCGGGAGGCCGGGCCGGTACGTTCCCGTGCAAGAGACGGTGCGGGGCTTCCGGGAGATCCTGGAGGGCCGTCACGACGACGTGCCCGAGCAGGCTTTCTTCATGCAAGGCGACATCGAGGACGTCCTAAAGACGGCACAAGGGATGCGCTAGGTTGCCCAGCGAGCTCTACCTGGAGATAGTAACAGCGGAACGCCTGGTGTACTCGGGGCCGGTTACCTTGGTCAGCGCTCCCGGTACCGAGGGAAGGCTGGGAATCTTGCCCGGCCACGCCGCCCTCTTGACCTCGCTGAGGCCGGGGGAGTTGCGTCTTCAGCCGAGGGGCGAGGACGAGGAGATCAGTTTGGCCATCGGCGGCGGCTTCCTCGAGGTGAGCGATGACCGGGTGATCGTCCTGGCGCACTCGGCGGAGCGGGCCCTGGAGATAGACTCGGAGCGAGCCTTACAGGCTCGGGAGAGGGCTCACGAGCGATTGCGGGAGGGCCAGGGAGTGGATACGGACCGGGCCCGGGCAGCGGCGGAGCGAGCGGAAGCCCGGCTACGGGTGGTTGAACGTTACCGGCGGACGCATCAGGGGCAGGGGAGGTAGGGTCGCATTTGGCTAAGCAGATAGGCATTGATCTCGGGACGGTGAACGTGATGGTTCACGTCTCCGGCAGGGGTATAGTGCTTCAGGAACCCTCCGTGGTGGCCATCTCGGTGAAAGAGAACAAGATCGTGGCCATCGGCCAGGAGGCCAAGGAGATGCTGGGGCGCAACCCCGAGAGCATCGAGGTAGCCCGGCCCCTCCAGGACGGTGTCATTGCCGATTACGTGGTCACGGAGGCCATGCTCCGGTACTTCCTGAACCGAGTGTGTGGGCGGGTGCGCTTGATCAAGCCGGTGGTGATGCTCACGGTTCCCGTCGGGGTGACAACCGTCGAGAGCCGGGCGGTGCGGGACGCCGCCTTGCAGGCGGGGGGGCGGGAAGCCCACCTGATCGCCGAGCCCCTGGCGGCGGCCCTGGGGGCGGGCATGCCGATCAGCACCCCCAGCGGGAACATGGTGGTGGATATCGGCGGCGGTACCTCGGAAGCGGCGGTGATCTCCCTCAACGACATCGTCGTCTCCGGATCCGTACGCGTGGCCGGCAACCTCATTGATCAGGCCATCCAGGCGTACGTCCGTCGCAAATACAACCTGAACATCGGAGAGCCGACGGCGGAGGAGATCAAGATCGCCATCGGCAGTGCTCTGCCCATGGACGAGAACCCCACCATGGAGGTCAAGGGCCGGGATCAGATGGCCGGTCTGCCTCGGACGATCAAGATCAGCTCGTCGGAAGTGACGGAGGCGATGGCGGAGCCTCTGGCGGAGATCGTGGCCATGGTGCGAAGGGTACTGGAGCGCACCCCGCCGGAGTTGGCCTCCGATATCGTGGACCGAGGAATGGTGATGACCGGGGGCGGGTCGCTGCTGCGGAACATGGATCGCTTGCTCACCCAGGAGACGGGCGTCCCTTGCTTCGTGGCCGAGAACCCGATGGCCTGCGTGGCTATCGGTGCCGGACGGGCCCTGGAGAACTACGCCATCATGCGGCGGGCCATGGTCCTTCAGTAGGCTTCGATAGTGGCGCGAGGGGGCCAGCGGGCCGCTGGGGGGGGCGCCTCATGCAAAGACGCTAAGGCGCAAAGGCAGGAAGTGCTTTGTAAGGCTCTCGGTCGCGAGTTGTTGTCCGGCAAGTGACGCGATGAAGGGAGTAGCTGGGACTAGGGCCTCGAGTCGAGGTAGTAGGCCATGTGCTGCAAGTGTACCACCGGGTCAATTTGCTGGACCTGCACTCTGGCAGGGACTACCAGCGAGATGGGGGCGTAGTTGAGGATGGCGCTCAGCCCGGCCTGGACCAGCTCATCTACCACCGCCTGAGCCGCCTCCGAGGGCACGGCGACGATGCCGATGCGGACGCCCAGCTCCTCGACCAGGGAGGCTATCCGCTCGGGAGGTTGGACCCGATAGCCGGCGGTCTCCTGACCGATCTTGGTGGGGTCGCTGTCGAAAACGCCGGCGATGTAGAAGCCTCGCTCCCTGAACCCGCCATAGTGCATGATCGCCTGGCCCAGAGCCCCGGCGCCTACCAGCACCATGGGCCACTGGCGATCCACCCCAAGTATCTTCTCCAGCTGGGCCCGTAGATGGGAGACGTCGTAGCCGGTGCCTTGTTTGCCGAATTTGCCGAAGTAGGAGAGGTCCTTCCGTATCTGCGCCGGGCTCAGCCCCAGCTGCACCCCTAACTCTTGCGACGAAGTAACTGCCACGTTCCCCTGCTGCAGGTAGGTCAGAGTGCGCAAGTATAGGGGTAACCGGGCAATTACCATGTCGGGCGCTTCGATGTTGGGCAATAGAGACTCCCGGTGAAAGGTGACGGGTTCTACCGAATGCGGCGATGGTAGCATGGGGGTGGGGCCGAGGCAAGCGGTCGGCGCTCCGCCGGATTTCACCGGGGGAGGGGACCATCTCATCGGGAGCCGAAAGCGGTGATCTCACTGGATGACACTATAGCCACCATCGGCACACCGGCCGGGGCCGGCGGGATAGGCATCGTTCGCCTGAGCGGGCCGGAGTCCGGCTCCATCCTCTCTCGGATCTTTGTTCCCGACCGAACCGAGCCGGTTGCTGCCCCGAGGTGTCTTTGCTATGGCTGGATCGTGGAGCCCGATAGTGGGACCGTTGTGGACGAGGTCCTCGCCGTATTTATGCCCGCTCCTCGAACTTACACCCGCCAGGACGTGGTGGAGATCAATGGCCACGGCGGCACGCTGGTCCTCCGTAGGATTCTGGAACTCACTCTGAGTGCCGGGGCTCGCCTGGCGGAGCCGGGGGAATTCACGCTGCGCGCCTTCGCTAACGGCCGCATTGACCTCAGCCAGGCCGAGGCAGTCCGGGACACCATCGCCGCCAGGACGGCACGGGGGCTGGATCAGGCCTTAGGGCAGTTGCAGGGCCGGCTGGGAGGACGAATCCGGGAGATCCGTAATACTTTGAGGGCCTGTCTGGCGAGCTTGGAGGTGGGGTTCGATTTCGAGGAGGAGGATGGCCCGACGCCGGACCTCTCGGCGGCTCTCACCGCGGCCGTGTCAGACCTGGAGGGCCTCCTGTCCACCGCCGGAGCCGGGATGGTGCGGAGGGAGGGGGTTCGCGTGGCCATCGCCGGCAGCCCGAACGTGGGCAAGTCCTCGCTCCTCAATGCCCTGCTTCGGGAGGACCGGGCCATCGTGACCGACGTTCCCGGTACGACCAGGGACACTCTCGAGGAAACCGCCGACATACAGGGCCTGGCGGTCATCTTCGTGGATACGGCCGGTCTCTCCAATCGAGAGGGCGATCCGGTGGAGCGGATGGGCATGGCGCGGGCCCGACGGGCGATAGACTCCGCCGACCTGGTGTTACTGGTTCTCGACGCCGGGCGTAGGTTGCAGCCGGAGGATCGAGAGACGGCTCAGATGGCCGCCAAAGCCCCAGGGATGATCGTGGTGTGGAACAAGACAGATCTGAGGGAGCCAATGGAGCCGTCGCCGGTACCGGGTGTTCCGGAGATCCGGGTGTCGGCCCTGACCGGGGCGGGGCTGCCGGAGCTGGAAGACGCCATATTGGCCCAAGCTCTGGGGCCGTCAGGGGTGACCGATGGCGTCTCGCTGACCAGTGAACGCCATCGGGAGGCGGTGTCTCGGGCCCTGGAGGCGGCCAAGAGGGCCTCTCTAGCCGCGGAGGCGGGGCTACCCGCGGATCTAGTGGCGCTCGATCTCAGGCTGGCTATGGAGGCCCTGGGAGAGGTGACGGGCGAGACGGTCCACGACGAGATCCTGTCGGCCGTATTCGCTACCTTTTGCGTGGGCAAGTGACCGAGATCAGAGCACGTCGAACCACATGAGGGCGCCCATCACCACGAAGAGGGCTCCCGATATCTTGCGCATGAGGTCCGGGGGGACGACCCGGGTCAGGGCCTCTCCGAACACCACCCCGATGAGGGTGACCAGGGCGAGGGCCAGGAAGGCTCCCAGGAAGACGGGCACGGGGCTCTTGTGTTTGGCCGTCATGTTGATGACGGCCAGCTGGGTCTTGTCGCCGAGTTCGGCCACGAAGAGCAGGCCGAAGGTGGAGATGAGGACTCGCCAATCCATTTTCCGCTCCGATTCGTTGGTTGTCCGATAGCCCACGAGGGCACGGACTCAAGGGGGATGAATATTGTATCGAGAGGGCCGTTACCGCGGCAAGGATAGGAGCCTCCAGTCGTGAGCACTCCCGCGGTCCGTGATCGCCGTGCGTCCGGTGGTCCGCTGCCGGCGTGGTTGCCGGTGACCGCCTTCATGATCCTGTACTTCATGGGCAGCGGGGCTTTCACCCCTTACCTCCAGCTGTACTACCAGGAGCGGGGTCTGTCGCCGGTGCAGATCGGCACCCTGACCGGGGTGGGGCCGGCGCTGGCGGTGGTGATGCCGCTGTTCTGGGGGCTAATGGGAGACCGTTCTCGCCGAGTACGCCGACTGCTAACGGTGACTTCAATCCTAGCGGCCGCCTCCTTCTTGAGCCTGTCTTTGGGGCGGAGCTTCGCCGCCCTGATGCTGCTATCGGCGCTGTTCAGCGCCTTCTCGTTGGCGGGCGGACCATTGAGCATCGCTCTCATTCTCGGTGAGGCGGAGCGACTCGACACCGAATACGGCAGCCTGAGAATGTGGGGATCGGTGGGCTATGCCATCGGCATTCTGGCTGCCGGTCGCCTGGTCTCACAGTTCGGCACCGGAGCCATCTTCGCCGGTTATGGCGTGCCTTTGCTCCTCAGCCTAATTCCCCTGGCCTGGGTCCACGAGGCCGATTTCAGCGGCTCCACTTTGACCTGGCAGGAAGTGCGACAGGCCCTGGCCAACCGGCAGCTTCAGGTGCTCCTGGGTATCTCCCTGCTCTGGCGCATCACCTCGGCGTCCTATTACACCTTCTTCACCATCTTCATCAACGGCATGGGCGCCAGTGCCACCATGGTCAGCCTGGCGTGGGCTACCGGGCTGGCGGGGGAGGTGGCGGTGCTGCGATTGTCGGGCCGTATGGCACGTAGGATAGGGATTCGCGGCCTGCTGGTGATAGGGCTGCTGGGGTCCGCCCTGCGCTGGTTCGCCTATTCACTGGCCCCGAGCCCGGCCTGGACCGTGCCCTTCCAGTTGCTGCACGGCTTGACCTTCGGGGCCACTACCACGGCGGCGGTGCTGGCAGTGGACCGCATATTCCCGGGAGGCTTGCGCTCCACCGGCCAGGGAGTGCTGAGCATGGTCATGTGGGGGATAGGCGGCCTGGTGGGCTCGGTGGCGGCGGGAATCGTCTACCAGGCCCTGGGGGTCCGCTGGCTCTTCGGATT
>JBBQIE010000020.1:0-12425 GCA_038324625.1 Anaerolineae bacterium
CTGCTCACCGTCAACGCCATCGCCGCCACCCGTCGGCGGGCGATGCTACGACGGGCATCTCCAAGACAGCCTGGAAGGCCTCCAGGACGTGGTTATCGCGGCGCGATGATGGAGTTCCATGGGGGGGGTCGGTGTCCGAGGCGATGCGGCATGCGCGCGGCGGTCTGGTGGCGGGGCACGACGGGGTGTGAAGCGCCAGGAACAAGCGGAAGCCGGCTCAGGCTCCCCTGAGCAAACCGCGTGAGAGGCCGTGGCTTCGCGCTACGGCCTCTCACGCGCAACCTACTGTCTGCGGCTAGACGAGGTTGCGCGCCTCTTCCGGCATCCAGTGCTCGTCCTGTCCGCTCCACTTGACGTTGCAGCCGATCGGGTTGGTGAGTGGAATGCTGACCGGCTTGCCCGCCACGTGCTCGGCGAGCGCGTTGTCCAGGTCGTTGACCGTCATCTTGCTGGTGTCGCGGGGGTCGTCCACGCCGCGGCCGGTGTACACCAGCTTCCGATCCTTATCGAACACGTAGAAATGGGGTGTGCGCAGGGCACCGTAGGCGCGTGCTACGTCCTGCGACTCGTCGTACAGGTATACCCAGGGAAACTGGTGTTCCTTCATGCGGGCGACCATGTGCTCGAAGCTGTCCTCGGGATGCACGCCCACCCAGTTGGAGTTGATCGCCACAAAGCGCACGCCGTGGGGCGCATACTTGTCTGCCGTGGTGCGGGTCACCTCATCCGAACCGATGACAAAGGGGCAGTGATTGCAGGTGAAGAAGATCACCAGCGTGTCGGCACCGGAGAAATCGGCGAGCCCGTAGGTCTTTCCGTCGGTGGCGGGTAGCCGAAAGTCAGGTGCCCGCTCTCCAATCTGCAGGGTGAAAGCCATGTGATTCTCCTTTTGTGCCGCCAGCCTACCGATACCACCTGCTCTGCACAAGCCGGCGCCCACCCCTCCCTGTCTCAAGGGCGGCCGATTGGCCCAGACTAGGCGGCCAGCTCCCGGTAGGTGAGAGTCCAGGTACTGGACCTGAAGATCAGTGCCAGAGCCGACAGCCAGACCGCCGGCACGGCGATCACCAGGATACCCACGGGGATCCCCCACCAGGGCCCCCAGGATCCAGGGCGTGGACCCGTAGAAGGCCAGGCCGGAAAGCCAGCCCACCAGCTCGAAACAGAGTAGAATGGGATATCCGGCCCGCCGCTGGAAGCGTGGCTCGTCCGCGGACCGCGTACCGTCCCCCATTGCCGGCGTGGAGGTTATGGGCTCTTAGTCGTTAGGCAAGGAGTATGCGATGTTCAGCCATATGCTCGTTCTTCTAGATGGCTCTCCCCTGGCCGAGTGCGTCCTCCCCCACGTCTCGGCTTTCGCCCAGGCATACGGTGCTCGCGCCACGCTACTGCGGGTGCTGGAGCCGGGCTGCCGCGGTGACCAGGAGGGACCGGTGGACCCGTTGGGTTGGCGTATCAGTCACGCCGAAGCCGAGGCCTACCTGTCGGAGGTGGCGGAGAGACTGCGCACCGCCGGCACCTCGGTGGAGACGGTGATCCTGGAGGGTCCCCCGGCGCAGCGCATAGTCGAGTACGTCCGGGGAGAGGCAGTGGACCTGGTGGTCATCGCCAGCCATGGGCGTACCGGGCTGAGCGACTGGAACGTGAGCAGCGTTGCCCGCAAGGTCATCCAGTTGTCCCGCGTCTCGGTGATCATGGTGCGGGCCTACGAGCCCTTCACCGGCACCCTCGAGCCGGCCCGCTACCGCAGGCTGCTGGTACCGCTCGACGGCTCTCAGAGAGCCGAGAGCGTCTTGCCCCATGCCACTGCTCTGGCGCGGCACCAGGAGGCGGAGTTGGTGTTGGCTCACGTGGTGCGCCGGCCGGAGATGCCGCAGGCGGCTCCGGCCACACCGGAAGACCTGGAATTGGCCGAGCGTCTGGTCCATCGCCACCTCGAGGTCGCGGGCAAGTACTTCGACGATCTGCGGCCGCGGCTGGCGGTCGACTTCCGACTTCAGGTGCTGGTCGGTGCCGATGTAGCCCGAACCCTCCACGACCTAGCCGAGGAAGAGACGGCTGACCTGATGGTGTTATGTGCCCACGGTAGCTCCGCCGATGCCATGCGCCCCTACGGCAGCGTCACCATGAGTTTGGTGGAGTACGGAAGCAAGCCGGTGCTCGTAGTCCAAGACATCCAGAGGGAGGACTTGCGGGCGGGCGAGGCAGAGGAAGCCGCCAGAGAACACAAAGGACGCTCAACATGACCGTTGACTCCGGCCCGGTAGTTTCCGAGCCTCCTGCCGGAACTCTCCCCCGCGACTCCGCCGAGGCTCGCTTGTTCGAGAGCCGGGTGCGTCGGATAGCCCAGCAGCACCTGTCAGTCGGCGATGGCGGCCAGGCCAACGTGCTGACCTATCTCGACGGTGTATCCGGCTTCTTGAACGACATGCGCCAGGCCCTAGCCCAGACGCCGGCGAACGACGTTGCCAACCCCTACGCCGCCGAATGGCTGCTCGATAATCACCATGTTATCGAACAGTCGGTGGCACAGGTCAACGAGGATATGCCGCCGGGCTACTACCGGCAGTTGCCGCGGCTCAAGGACACGCCGCTGGCGGGCTACCCGCGGGTGTACGCTCTGGCACGCGCTATGATCCACCAGTGCGACGCTCGGATGGATCTGGACTGGGCCCAACGCTTCATCCACGTCTATCAGACGGTGACGCCCCTAACCACCGGAGAACTCTGGGCTCTCCCCGTGATGTGGCGCCTGGCCACTATCGAGACTTTGGCACGAGCCGTGGCCCGCGCCACCGACACTCCCCCTCCGGCCACGCCCGAACCCATCCCACCCCTACCGGAGAACATGCCGGCCGAGACGCTGGTGGCCAACTCCGTTCTCAGCCTGAGGGCTCTGACGGTAGAGAACTGGGAAGTGTTCATCGAAGAAGTCAGCCTCGTGGACAAGACTCTCCGGCAGGATCCGGCCGGCGTCTACCCGGAGATGGACTTCGACACCCGCGACCGCTACCGCGAAGTGGTGGAAAAGCTGGCCCGCGACAGTGGGCTCGCCGAGGTCGAAGTTGCTCGCCGGGCGACGGGCCTGGCGGAGACCGAGGACCGAGATGATGGCAGCGGCCTCTCACGGGCGGGACACGTTGGTTACTACCTGGTTGGCGAGGGCCGGCGCCGGCTAGAGGAGGCCGTGGGCTATCGTCCGGCCTGGTACCTGCGTCTTCGGCGCGGGCTGCGAGCCCGTCCCACCATGACCTACCTAGGCGGCATCGGGATGGCCAGCCTGATGGTGCTCCTGACCTTGCTGGCCTACGGGCTGGGCGCCGGGGCCGGCCTTGGGCGGTTGGTGATCCTCTTCGCCCTACTGGTGGTGCCGTCAGTGACGTTGGGTGTGAGTGTCGTCAACTGGCTGATCAACCAATTCGCACCACCGCGTATCCTGCCAAAGTTGGGATTGGAGCGGGGCGTACCGCCGGAATTGGCCTCGATGGTGGTCGTGCCGGCTCTCCTCAGTGGTCACGAGGAGGTAGAGTCACTCGTCGGGCAGATGGAACAGCACTACCTTCAGAATCCCGATGAGAACCTGCATTTTGCCCTGCTCACGGACTTCTCCGATGCCCCGGCGCAACACATGCCCGAGGACGAGGGTCTGCTCGAACACGCCCGCAAGGCAATCGGACGGCTGAACGCCGCCTACCGCCGCGACACCCCCGGCCCTTTCTACCTCCTCCACCGCCACCGGCGCTGGAACCAGAGCGAGGGGGTCTGGATGGGGTGGGAGCGCAAGCGAGGCAAGCTGGAGGAACTGAACGGCTTGCTGCTGGGTCGCGGCACTCGCTCGGATGCGGTCCTGGAGGGGGACTTCGATACGCTGCCCCCAATAGGCTACGTCATCACCCTCGACGCCGACACGCTCCTCCCGCAAGGCAGCGCTCGCCGGCTGATCGGTACCCTGGCGCACCCGCTCAACCGCGTGGAGTTCGACGCGCACACCGGTCGGGTGCTTCACGGCTATACGGTTCTCCAGCCCCGCACCGAGGTCAAGCCGATCAGCGCTAACCGGTCGCTTTTCTCGCGCATCTCCGCGGGGGACACCGGCCTTGACCTCTATACTCACGCCGTGTCCGATGTCTACCAAGACTGGTTCGGCGAGGGCATCTACGTCGGCAAGGGCATCTACGACCTTGCCGGGTTCGACCACAGCTTGGCCGGGCGAGTGCCGGAGAACGCGCTTCTCAGCCACGACCTTTTCGAGGGCATACAGGGACGCGCCGGCCTAGTCACGGACGTGGTCCTTTACGAGGAATACCCGGCGGGTTACCTGGAATCCGCTCATCGCATGCACCGCTGGATTCGCGGCGACTGGCAGTTGCTGCCGTGGCTTCTAGACGGCCCACGGGGCGAGGCTGGCGCGAACGGGCAGCACCGGCTGCGGCCGATAGACCGATGGAAGATCGCCGACAACCTGCGCCGTAGCCTGCTGACCCCAACGACCCTGCTGCTCTTGGCAGCCGGCTGGCTCGGCATCGCCGGATCGCCTCTGGTATGGACGCTGGTGGCCCTGATCACCCTGGCCTTCCCCGTGATCACCGGGCTGGTGACCAGCCTGGCTCGCCGAGACGATGAACTCTCTCTGCAGCAGTCATTGGGCTCCGCTCGGACGCCGGTGCTGCGCTGGCTGCTCCAGATCGTCTTCCTCCCCTACCAAGCCTCCATCGCCGCGGACGCCGTCGTCACCACCCTGGTGCGTCTACTGATCACCCACCGCCGGCTGCTTCAATGGACCACCGCGGCGCATACGGCCAGGGTCTTTGGCCGTGACCTGAAGGTTGGTGTGGCCTGGCGTGCCATGTCGGCAGCGCCCCTGCTTGCCGTGGGGCTGGCAGTGCTGCTGGCAATACTGAATCCCACGGGATTGGCCATCGCGGCGCCGTTTATGGTTGCCTGGTTCATCTCTCCCCAACTGGCGCACTGGATCAGTGTGCCCATCACCCGCGAACGCGAGACCCTCACCGAAGCGCAGCAGGAGCGACTGCGGCTGCTCGCTCGGCGCACCTGGTTCTACTTCGAGCAGTTTTCCGGTCCCAATGAGCATTGGCTACCACCGGACCATTTCCAGGAATCACCACGCGGCCTGGTGGCCAATCGGACCTCACCGACGAACATAGGGTTGCTGCTGCTTTCTACTTTGGGGGCTTACGATCTGGGCTATGTCAGCCCGGTGGAATTGGTGGCGCGCCTGGGTAACACCCTGGCCACCCTGGACGAAATGGAGCAGTATCGCGGCCACCTGCTCAACTGGTACGATACGCGTACGCTGGAGCCGCTGCCGGCCCGCTACGTGTCCACCGTTGACAGTGGCAACTACCTGGCGTGCCTGCTCACGGTGCGGCAGGGCTTGCTGGAGCTACGAAGCGCCCCGGTGCTGCGCTGGCAACATTGGCAAGGAGTGCTGGATACACTGGCCGTGCTCGCGGAGTCGGCCGCTGCTTTCTCGACCACGCCTACCGGCCCCATCGCGGCGGTTCAACAGCACCTAGAAGTTGTGCGAGCCGAGATCCTGGCAACCAGGGGGCACCCGGAGCGCCGCGCCGGAGCTCTGGTGCGGCTTCTTGGCGAGCACCGTAACAAGATGGATGGGCTGCTGCTCGAGATGGTGGATGCCGGGGGCGACCTGATGGACGCTGCCGCCCTGCGTGACCTGCGCACCTGGGCGGCGCGCGCCCATTACCAGATGATGGTTATGCAGCGAGAGCGCGATGAACTCGTTCCCTGGCTGCGGGTCTGGGAGTCGCTGCCGGAGGTCTTCTCAGGACTCCCGGCCGGATCGTGGGCCCTGCAGTCGTGGTCGAACCTGGTCGGATCATTGCCGGCGTCTCCCAGGCTCGATGAGATCGAGAGCATTTGCGTCTTGGCCCGCGAGCGGCTGGCTCAGCTCCATGAGGGGTTGCAGCACCCATCACTTGGTGGCGATGGGATCGAGGTAGCTTGTCTCTGGTGCGAGACCCTCGGCACCATGCTGGACGCCGCCCAGCGCCGGGCGGCGGGGGTACTCGAGGAATCCGCGGCTTTGGCAGCCAAGCTCGATAGCTACATTGAGGCGGCCGACTTCACTTTCCTCTACGATGAGAAACGCGGGGTCTTCCACATCGGCTATAACGTGGATGCCGGCCGTCTGGATCCCAACTACTACGATCTCCTGGCTTCCGAGTCCCGGATCGCCAGCCTATTCGCCATCAGTAAGGGCGACGTTCCCAGCAGTCATTGGCTGCACCTCGGCCGGCCGCTGACCGAGACCAACGGCATGCGTGCCCTCCTCTCCTGGAGCGGCACCATGTTCGAGTATCTCATGCCCTTATTCCTCATGCGCCACTATGACAATACCCTGCTGCTGCAGAGTTGCCAGGCAGTTGTGCAGCGGCAGATTGACTATGCCGCTCAGAGGCGCGTGCCCTGGGGCATATCGGAGTCAGGCTTCTACTATTTCGATGATGACATGAACTACCAATACCGAGCCTTCGGCGTTCCCGGCCTGGGGCTAAAACGCGGGCTAGATGAAGATCTGGTGATTACGCCGTACGCGAGCCTACTGGCCCTGCCGATCCAGCCTCGGGCGGTCATGGATAATTTGGACCACCTGGAGAGGATTGGGATGCGAGGCCAGTATGGCCTCTATGAGGCGGTTGACTTCACCGAGTCTCGGCTGCCTCCGGGTGAGCGGCAAGGCATCGTGCGGTCTTTCATGGCGCACCATCAGAGCATGATCCTGCTTTCCTTGGCGAACCACCTTGAGCAGGACGCCATTGTGCGCCGCTTCCATGAGGACCAGCGGGTGCGCAGCGTCGAACTGCTCTTGCAGGAGCGCATTCCCCGACACGCCCCGCTACAGGACTTGCCCCAAGAGGAAGCCCATCGGGCCGCGGCGGCGCAACTGCCGGTGGTCACTAACCCGTGGGAGGCGCCGGCCCGGGCGCCCTGCCCACAGGCTCACATACTATCCAACGGTCGCTACTCGGTAGTAGTCACGGCGGCCGGCGGAGGATACAGCCGATGGCGCGACACGGACCTGACACGCTGGCGCGCCGACACCACCTTGGAGGACTACGGCACCTGGATCTACCTTCAGGACCTGGAGAGTGGTGAACTCTGGTCAGCAGCGGAGCAGCCGGTTCCCGGAGAGACCACCTCAAGAAGCACCTACTTTTCACCCCATATGGCGGACTACCGCGGCAGTGCCAATGGCATTGACGTGCGGGTTGAGGTGACGGTGGCGCCGGACGACGACATCGAGATTCGCCGGGTGCGAATCACCAACGGCGGCGAGGGATCTCGCAGGCTGTTCGTCGCCAGTTGCGCCGAGGTCATCCTGGCCCCACAGGACAGCGATCGGAGGCATCCAGCCTTCAATGGGCTGTTCATCGAGAGCAGGTTCCGCCCGGAGGTCAACGCCCTGTTCTTCACCCGCCGGCCGCGCTCCTCCCACGAGACGCCGCCGCACCTCATGCACGCTCTGGTCCTAGAGCCCGGTCGGGTGGCCACGGGGGAACACGAGACCGATCGCAGCCGCTTCTTCGGTCGGGGGGGGCACCTTCGGGGTCCGGCCGCATTCTCGGGCAGCGAGCCCAACCTGAGCGGCACCGTCGGGGCGGTGTTGGACCCGATCATGTCCATGGGGCAGGTAGTGGAATTGGGCCCGCACGGCAGCGTCGAGATGGCGTTCCTCACCGGCGCCGCCGAATCGCGCCGGCGGGTAGCGCGCTTGGCGGAGCGCTACGCCAGTTGGGCGGAGATCGAACGCGCCAATGGCCGGGCTCGGGGTCAGAGCGAGTTGGAGTTGCGGCAACTGAACCTGAGCAGCAACGAACTGGCCATCGCTCAGAGCCTTCTGTCGCTGCTGCTCTATCCCCACCCGGCCATGCGAGGCGACGTAGCGGACCTGACCAGCAACACCCAGGGCCAGTCTCGCCTCTGGCCCTACGCCATTTCGGGCGATTATCCCATCCTTCTTGTGCGAATCGGCAACGAGGAGGAGACCGCTCTGGTCCCGGAGTTGCTGCGCCTGCACGCTTACTGGCGCAACAAGGGCCTCCAGATTGACCTGGTGATCCTCAATGAAAAGGAAAGCGGCTACGCTCAAGAGGTCCAGGGACGTCTGCGCCGTATGCTGGCAAGCAACGGCAGTGACACCTGGCTCAACCGGCGCGGCGGTATCTTCTTGGTACAAGCAGACACCATGAGCGAGCCCGACCGGCTGCTTCTGGTCGCGGCGGCGCGCGTAGTGCTGGACGGGAACGCCGGTAGCATTGACGAGCAACTCGAGGGCGCGATGCGCCCGCCGACACGTCTGCCGGCCTTCGTCTCCATGCCGGGCACCACGGGCGCAGCCGAGGGCACGCCGGCCGTGACCCGGCCCAACGGGCTCCTGTTCGATAACGGGCTCGGCGGTTTCAGCCCCGACGGCCGCGAATACGTCATCTACTTGAGGCCCGGTGACTCCACCCCGGCTCCGTGGGTGAACGTCATCGCCAATGACGAGTTCGGCTTCCTCGTCTCCGAGTCCGGGTCGGGCTACTCCTGGGCAGTGAACAGCGGCGAGAACCGGCTGACCCCCTGGAGCAACGACCCGGTGCTCGATCCGGCGGGGGAAGCGCTCTACTTGCGGGACGAAGAGACGGCCGCCGTCTGGTCGCCGACTCTCCTCCCGGCGGGTGAGAAGGCTCCCCATCTGGTTCGCCATGGCGCCGGCTACTCCGTGTTCGAGCACAGCAGTCACGGGCTCAAACAGCGGCTGCGTATGTTCGCCGCCGCCGACGACCCGGTCAAGATGGTGCAGGTGCGACTGGAGAACGTGTGGCAGCGGCACCGCCGCATCACCGCTACCTACTACGCCGAGTGGGTGCTAGGAGTGAACCGCGATGCCACTCAGCAGTACGTCATCCCTGAGTACGATGCGGACAGGCGCACAATCCTGGCGCGCAACCCCTACAACAGCGAATTCGGGGACCGTGTGGCTTTTCTCGCTTCCAGTATGAACCCACATGGACTCACCACCGACCGCACGGAGTTCCTGGGACGGCTGGGAGACCGTCGCCGACCGGCGGCTCTGAGCCGAATCGGCCTGTCCGGCACAGTGCGCCCCGGACTCGACCCCTGCGCCGCCATTCAGGTACACATTGACCTGGCACCGGGCGAGACAGCCGAGTTTCATTTCCTGATCGGGCAGGGTGCCGACCGCCAGACCGCCCTATCGGCTATCGAGCGCTACCAGACCCGCGAACGGGTGGAGGCCGCTTGGCAAGCCACACTGGCGCGTTGGGACGATCTGCTCGGATCCGTGACCGTGGAGACGCCGGAGCCGGCAATGGACCTGATGCTCAATCGGTGGCTGCTCTATCAAAGCCTGTCCTGCCGTATCTGGGGGCGGTCCGGCTTCTATCAATCCAGTGGCGCTTTCGGTTTCCGCGACCAGTTGCAGGATGTGCTGGCTCTAATGCACACGGCGCCGGACCTGACGAGAGAGCAGATAGTGAGGGCGGCGGCGCACCAGTTCGAGGCCGGAGACGTGCTGCACTGGTGGCATCCACCTTCGGGCCGAGGAGTACGCACCCGCATATCGGACGACCTGTTGTGGCTGCCATACGTCACCGCGCTCTATGTCGAGACCACCGGCGATCATTCGGTGCTGACCGAGGAGGTGCCTTACCTGCAAGGGGAGGGCCTCACGCCCGGAGAGGAAGAGCGCTACGGCCAGTATGAGACCACTGGAACCAGCGCCAGTATCTACGAGCACTGCTGTGCCGCTATCCGGCACGCCTGGACCAAGGGTGTGCATGGGCTGCCGCTCATGGGCGGCGGCGATTGGAACGACGGCATGAACCGGGTCGGGATCGAGGGCAAGGGCGAGAGCGTCTGGCTCGGCTGGTTCCTATACGCCACGCTTATGCGCTTCATTCCCATCTGCGAATCCATGGGCCAACCCGAAACCGCCGAGCCGTGGCTCCGGCAGGCCGAGGAACTAAAAGAAGCGCTCGATACATCCGGCTGGGACGGAGATTGGTACCGCCGCGCCTACTACGACGATGGCACTCCGATTGGCTCCAAAGACAGCCTGGAATGCCGGATCGACTCTATCTCTCAGTCGTGGGCCGTTTTGTCGGGTGCCGGTGATGCGGAGCGGGTTCCGCGAGCCCTGGCGTCCGCGAGTCGTCATCTGGTGCGACCTGAGGACCGCCTCATCCTGCTCTTGGAGCCGCCTTTCGACAAGACACCAAACGACCCCGGCTATATCAAGGGCTACCCGCCAGGCATCCGTGAGAACGGCGGCCAGTACACCCACGCGGCCGTCTGGCTGGCGGGGGCCTACGCCGCCCTTGGGCAAGGAAACCAGGCCGAGGCTCTCTATCAACTGCTCAACCCCATATACCATGCCGACAGCCCCGAGAAGGTGACGCGCTACCGGGGCGAACCCTATGTGGTCTCAGCAGATGTCTACAGCGTGCCTCCGCACACAGGGCGAGCCGGGTGGACCTGGTACACGGGCTCCGGAGGGTGGCTTTATCGTCTGGGCCTGGAGAGCATCTTGGGTGTGCGGAGGCGAGGCGAGCGCCTGGCCATCCAGCCGTGCATTCCCGATCACTGGCAAGGCTACTCCATCGTGTACCGGTATGGGAGCGCCGTCTATCGGATCAGGGTCACCAATCCCGACGGAATGAGCACCAGGGTGCGTTCAGTCACCGTTGATGGCGAGGCCATGCCCGGCGGCGAGTGGCCGCTGCGCGACGACGGGCGGGAGCATAGGGTCGAGGTGGTGATGGGTTAGTCAGGGCAGGGGCCGCGCCTTTCCCTTACAGGCGCAACCTCTACCGGCTCGAACTCCTGGGCCAGTTTCCCTGGGCTTCGCCTCCCTCGCACCATCTCGATCATCTGGAGCCTGAATTCCGCACTGTTAGGCTTCCTGCTGCCGCTCCGGCCGGATGCAGGAAGCCACGGTCGCCCCTCCTGGCACGAATCACGCATGCATACAGATGCGCCAGCAGCAACACACCCACAGCAGGGGGCACCTGTATGAGCCCATGCCGAGTCATAGCCGTGAGCAACCAGAAGGTCGGCGTCGGTAAAACCACCACGGCCGTCAACCTGGCCGCCGCCCTCGGCCGCCGCGGATTGCGCGTCCTCCTGGTTGACCTCGACCCCCAGGCCAACACCACGGCCGCGGTGGCCCCCAACGGCCACGCACCGACCGTCTACCAGGTCCTCCTGGGCAAGGCGTCCCTCAACGACGCGGTGGTGCCGGTGGAGGCCTTCTCCCTCGACCTCCTGCCGGCGGACATCGACCTGAGCGGGGCCGAGATTGACCTACAGAAGACGGTGGGTGGGCAACTGGCCCTGCGCCGTACCCTGCGACCGGCCCTGGGCCAGTACGACTACATCCTGATCGACACTCCCCCCAGCCTGGGCCTCCTCACCGTCAACGCCATCGCCGCCGCCACCGAGGTCATCATCCCGGTGAGCCCGGCGCTCTGGTCTCTGCAGGCCATCGGCAACCTGGTGGAGACGGTGGAGTTGGCCCGGGAGAACCTGGAGGCCAAGGTGAGGGTGTCGGGGATCCTGCTCACCCTCTTCGACCGCAGGAACAACGTCAGCCGGGACAGCCTGGAGCTGCTGCGCACTAACTACCGGGACACCCTCTTCGAGGCCGTCATCCCGATCAACGTCAAGCTGGAGGAAGCGGCATCGAGGAGTGTGTGCATCTACGACTACGCGCCTAGCAGCAGCGGTGCGGAAGCATACCTAAGATTGTGTGAGGAGGTGATTCGTCGTGGCTAAGACCGGACTAGGCCGCTCGGCGATTTTCCAGGTACACCAGGAAGAAGAGAGCAAGCCCGCCCCCAAGCGCCGCACCACTGTGCTCATGTCGGAAGAGGCCTGGCGGCTGCTGCAGATGATGCAGATGCAGCGCCGGGTGGAGACGGGCCTGGCCACCCAGCTCTCCGAGATCGTGGATGAGGCCATCAAGCTCCTGGCGGAGAAGACGGGGACGAAGCTGCCGCAGGAGTAGGGGTGGCGATGGACAGGCGGACGGGGCAGACCACGCCGGTACCAATGGGCGGGGAGACCCAGGGCGGGGAGACCCCGCCCCTACTTGCGGCACTTGCCGGTTTACATGAAGATCATCCTGGATGCTGATCAATCGAGTGTAGGTATTCGTTCGGCCGGCAGCAGGGGGGTCTCGACCTCGGCACACGCCGGCAGCATACGTCTTACAAGGAGTACCCGTGGCCCGCCGCAAAGCCAAGTACGACGCCGGTAACGGCACCGCCGCCAACCTCGGCTTCGAGGCCACCCTCTGGGCAGCGGCGGACAAACTCCGAAACAACATGGACGCCTCCGAGTACAAGCATGTAGTCCTGGGCCTGATCTTCCTCAAG